>JAGVEK010000510.1 GCA_020058315.1 Candidatus Zixiibacteriota bacterium | reverse complement strand
GTGCTGCCGATCCACCGCGCGGTGTCGCGCGACCGCAACTGGAACTTCAACGATTTTCTGGAGCGGCTTGCAGACAACTTCGAGGTGCTTGACCTGCCGGCGGCGGGTCTATCTCCGCCGCAGATCGTGGCGCATCTTGAAAACCAAGTGCAATACCGCCAAAGCGCGGAGCGAGTGGCCTTTGGCATGCTGGGTCCTGATCCCGGCCGCGCGTTCTTAGTGGAAGTGCCGGTCCCAGTCACCAGTGGATGGCCGTGGCCCGAACACGCTCACCCGTCCTGGCGCACTTTGGCGACCGCCGTTTTCGAGACGGGGATTCTACGGGCAGTTCTGGGATACTCAGACGAACAGATCGATGCAGGCACCGGCATGGAATTCACCAAGGACTCCTCTACTTTGATCGAATGGGTGCGCACCGGGCGTTATCAGCTCGGATTTATTCTCCCGGCGACGTCTCTGGCCTCCATCTTCGAAGTCGCCCGGCTGGGACAGAATCTTCCCAGAAAGTCGACATTCTTCTTTCCCAAGTTGTTGACCGGTCTGACGATCCATCGTATGGAACCGGTACCCTCCAAGTGAGGTTCAACCCTCTGACAGCGTGGTGGCCGGGATGTCCGGCTGTCCAATTATCCGGCCTGGAATCACTGGCCTGATCACAAGACCTTCAAACAGGAACAGACAGATGCCCACAAAGAGGCCATCAATATTCGGTGAATTCAAGAAGACACACGTCGTCCCCGAGCCGGTGAAGGACGAGATGCGCCGCAACCTGATTGGCAAGTTGCGTTCCGGAGAGGAGTTGTTTCCGGGCATCATCGGGTATGAGAAGACGGTGATTCCGGCGCTGGTCAATGCCATCCTTTCGCGCCACAATTTCATTCTCCTTGGTTTGCGCGGTCAGGCAAAAACACGGATCGCGCGCGCCCTGGTGTCGTTTCTCGATGAGTACACGCCGGCGATCAAGGGATCGCCGTTGAACTGCCACCCCCTGCGTCCGGGCTGCGCCTATTCGAGACGCGTCCTGGCCGAGAATGGTGACGCCACGGAGATCGTCTGGATCCATCGTGACCAGCGCTACCAGGAGAAACTGGCCACGCCGGACGTGACGATCGCGGATTTGATCGGCGATCTGGATCCGATCAAAGCGGCTCGGGAACGGCGGGACTTCTCCGATGAGGAGTCCATCCATTACGGGATCATCCCGCGCACGAATCGCGGCATCTTTGCCATCAACGAGTTGCCCGACCTCCAGCCTCGTATTCAAGTGGGGTTGCTCAATATCCTGGAGGAAAACGATCTGCAGATCCGCGGATTCCCGGTGCGCATCCCCATGGATCTATTGCTGGTTTTTACCGCGAACCCGGAGGACTACACCAACAGGGGCAATATCATCACGCCACTGAAAGACCGAATCGATTCCCAGATCGTCACACATTATCCCACAAACATCGAGGAATCGCAGGCAATCACCGACCAGGAAGCATGGACGAATCGGGATGGCAATGCGCCGACGATTCCCGATTTCTACCGCGAGATTGTGGAGGAAATCGCTTTTGCCGCCCGTGAATCCGAATTCGTCGATCAATCCTCAGGGGTATCGGCACGCGTGCCGATTTCAGTTCTGGAGAACATTGTTTCAAATATCGAACGGCGCAATCTGCTGACGGGAGATCAATGCACCGTCCCACGTATTGCCGACCTGGCCGCGGCAATTCCCGCGATTTCCGGCAAGGTGGAACTGGTTTATGAAGGCGAGCGCGAGGGGCCCCGGATGATCGCGGTGAATGTCCTGGGGCGGGCCGTTGGGCGTGTCTTCGAACGTCGTTTTCCACGGATCGAGAAGGACAACGGTTTGCCGGCGAAGGCAGATCCGATTTTCGGCAAGGTCATTTCACATTTCAGCGGTCAGTCAGCGGTGGACGTGTCTGATGACATGCCGTTTGTCGTCTATGAACAGGCGCTGCAGACTGTGCCGACACTGAAACGAATTGCACAGCAGTTCCTCAAGACGAGCCAGCCTGAGGAGACGGCTCTCGGTATGGAGTTTGTTCTGGAGGGATTGCATCAGCAGAATCTGATTGCGAAGACGGCCGTGGATTCGATTTACCGTTACACGGACATGCTGGCGACGATGTTGAACAGTCTGCACCACGACGATTGAAAGGACGTCACTGGGGCCTTTCGGTTACACCATGCTGCACCGTTACTCAGAGTGGGACGAGGATTTGATTCGCCGGCTTCTGGCCCAACGGGATCTGACGCGCCTGTTCCATTACCTCCTGCTACAGACCAATGGAGATGTCGAGGAGGCCCTGCGGTGGATGCGGTACTTGCAAGAGCAGGGGATACTGTCCTCCGAGATCGATCTGAAGGACTTCGAGCGCAAGCTCAAGGAAGACAGGGTCATCCAGGAGAAAGGCAACCGGCTGACTCTCACTCCCAAAGGGGAAAAGCAGATTCGCCAGGCGTCGCTCGATCAGGTGTTTTCCTCGCTGAAATCCGACGCTCAGGGCAATCATCCGATCCGGCGCGAAGGCACCGGCTCGGTCGAGCCTCTCCCCGAACGGCGTCCGTTCGCATTTGGCGACTCCGCCAACGACATCGATTTTAATGAATCATTCACCAATGCGATGCGCCGGGCGGGAGCCGACGAGTGGTCACTAACCGAGCCCGATCTTTCGGTGCGGCAAACCGAGGCAGCCACATCCTGTGCCACTGTTCTGCTTCTGGATATTTCGCATTCGATGATCCTCTACGGCGAGGATCGGATCACGCCGGCCAAGCAGGTGGCGATGGCGTTTGCGGAGATGATCCTGACTCGCTACCCGAAGGACGCTTTGAATGTGGTTGTGTTCGGCGATGATGCCGCAGAGATCAAAGTCGAAGATCTGGCCTACATAGGGGTGGGGCCATACCACACGAATACGCAGGCGGGCCTGCGCATGGCGCGCCAGCTTCTGCTCCACCGCAAGCACCACAACAAGCAGATCTTCATGATCACCGACGGCAAACCATCGGTGATCCGTCGCGGCAACGGGCGGCTCTACAAGAATCCCATCGGTCTTGATCCGATGATTGTCAACCGGACACTCGACGAAGCGGTGATCTGCCGCAAGAAGAAGATCACAATCACGACGTTCATGGTCACATCCGACCCTTACTTGCAGCAGTTCGTGCGCAAGCTGACCGAGCTCAATCACGGCCGCGCCTACTTCACGCCGCCGGATCGACTCGGCGGTTACATTTTCTGGGATTTCATCAATAACAGCCGGCGGCGGCTGCGGTAGGGGGGAGAGCGCAGGACTACATGTGTACCGCTGCTTCCCATCGTTGATAACTATATCGATGCACGGATCTGAAGACCTGTGGCACCAACGTCAGGTGGGTACGGATCGGCGGCAAGGGGCTCCCTTTCCTCATGCATCCGGATCAGCCCCCACCCATTCTGATCCGTCGGTGAAGTACTCTTTCTTCCAGATCGGTACAGTCTTCTTCAATCGGTCAATCCCGGCGCGGGCGGCGTCGAATGCCGCGTCGCGGTGTGCAGCCCCAGCCGACACGACGACCACGAGTTCACCGACGCTCATCCGGCCAATCCGGTGCACCATCGCCAGACGGTTGATTGGGAATTCGCGGCCGATCTGGTCGGCGATTTCGCGC
>JAGVEK010000453.1 GCA_020058315.1 Candidatus Zixiibacteriota bacterium | reverse complement strand
GTGTTCGAGCGCCAGCAGGAAGTCCTCGTCAACGCGATGCGCCTCAAAATCGCCCTTGCGGGCTGCCTCGGCCATGGCCTCGAAACGCGCCCGCTGGTCATCGGGGTCGTTCAATTCTGTGAAGGCATTGCCAACTTCGCGGCCTCCCATGAAGAGTTCGAAGCGCTCCACCAGCCCCAGCTTGGTGCGGTGCTTCTTCGCGAGTGGGGAAATCTCGACGGGGTAGTCGGTCATAAATGTCGGTGCGATCAATTCCGGTTGCACACGCTGGGAGAATACTTCATCAACGATTTTCCCATACGATGCGTCGCCCGGGACTTCTACACCGATCGATTTTGCGGCCGCACGTGCTGCGGCGTCGTCCGGCTTCGACAGATCGAGGCCGGTCTTCTGCTGGATGGCATCCAAGAGCGGGATCTCTGCCCACGGGGCTGTCAGATCGATGACTTGGTCGCCGAATGGGAACGATGCTTCTCCCCTTGCAGCGATCGCCGCGTCGATCACCAGTTCGCGAAAGAGGGCCATGATGTCGCGATAGTCGGCATAGGCAACGTACAGTTCGACCATGGTAAACTCGGGGTTGTGGTCCCGGTCGATGCCTTCGTTGCGGAAATCGCGGCAGACTTCGTAGACTTTTTCGTAGCCGCCGACGAGCAGCCGCTTGAGATAAAGTTCATCGGCGATGCGGAGATAGAATTCGGCATCGAGGGCATTATGATGCGTGGTAAACGGCCGCGCCGCGGCGCCTCCGTAGATCGGCTGCAGGACCGGGGTCTCGACTTCGAGGAAACCACGGGCATCGAGGAAGGAGCGGATGCGTGAAATGATCTTCGCCCGCGTCACGAAAAGATCCCGCACGGCTGGGTCCGAGATCAAGTCGAGATACCGGCGGCGGTAACGCAGTTCCTTGTCGACCAGACCGTGCCATTTCTCTGGGAGTGGGCGCATCGACTTGGCGAGAATCACAAAGCTGTCGGCCTTGATGCTGACTTCGCCGGTGCGGGTCTTGAAAACATCACCGGAGACACCGACAAAGTCGCCGAGGTCGAGCCAGTCGAGACGCTGATATAGCTCTTCACCAAGCGCATCGATCTTCGCATAGCACTGAATCTGGCCATCGCCATCGAGCAGGTGGAAAAACGTGCTCTTGCCGTGAGGCCGGAATGAAACGATGCGGCCCGCTACACGAACCTGTTTCCCTTCGAGACCATCGAAGTTGCCGGTGATCTGCTTGGAGAGGTGGGTTCGCTCGAAGGAATGCGGGAAGGGGTCGATCCCTGCCTGGCGCCAGCGGTCGAGCTTATCCCGGCGGTGGTCGAGCGGGTCGCCGGTGACGGGTTTGATTGGTTCGCTCAAGATAGCCTCATGGCGCCAAAGCCCGTTCGGCGGGCCGTGGCGCTGGAGGGGGAATATACCGGGGATGGCCAGTACATGCAATGAAGGGTGCGACCTGGGGAACTGGCGGATATCGTTGCGGCGGGGTTGCGGGCAAGGGGCTAAAGCCCCTTGTCCTCAATTGGATTAGCCAGCCTTCGAGCAGTCACTCGACTGGCTCGGAGCCCTTTGTCAATCGCTCTACCTCGGTGTCGGTCAGTTTGCGCCAGTGGCCGGGGGGGACTTCCCTGGCGGTGATACCGGCAAATGACAGTCGCCGGAGCCTGAGGACTTTGTGCCCAATCGCCTCGAAGAGGTGTTTCACCTCTCGCTTATGGCCTTCTCGCATGGCTACATGCACGACCGCGCCGGTCCGGTGCAATGTGAGGATCTTCGCTTTGGCTCGGCAGGGCCGGACATGGCCGAGATCAATACCGTCGTGCAATCGCTGCAACTCCTCACGGGTCGGGGTTCCTTCCACCACGGCTTCGTAAATTCGTTCGATTTCGTAACGCGGATGCATCAGCCGGTTGGCGGCGTTGCCATCGTTGGTGAGCAGCAGGACGCCTTCAGTGTCCATGTCCAAACGCCCGATCGGGATCAGCTTGGCATACTCTGCGGGCAGCAAGTTGAATACTGTCTGGCGCCCCCGGACATCGCGACGGGTGGTCAGCACTCCGATGGTCTTGTTCAGAATGATCCAGATCGACTCGTCGGGAGGCGGGATAATCGGCTTCCCATCGAGGGCAACTCGATCACGCTCGGGATCGACAAATGTCGCGAGCTTGTCAACCATCATGCCGTTGATCGTGACCCTGCCGGTTGCGATCAGATCATCGGCACGGCGCCGGGAACCGACACCCGCACGGGAGAGGAAGCGGTTCAGGCGTTCGCCGCGGGGGGTGTCGGAACTCTCGATGTTGTCCCTATCGTCCATGGGAGAAACGCCCTTTGGGGTATGTCGAAAAAGGCCGGATCCGCCACTGGCGGATGTCCGGCCTACCGATGAGCATTCTTCTCAGTGGGACGGACATTCTTGTCCGTCCTGGCGGGCTCAGTTGTCTGCATCGAGATGATCTACAATCTCCTCGATTGGGGTCTCGCCGTCGTCCTGCGGACCATCTCCGTTATCGGAATCCACTGATTCTACCGTGGTCGTTTCCCCGCCGTTGGGATCGGTTGGGAACAGGGAGGGTTCTTCCGGCTCCGGCCCACGCCTGAGAACCAGTCGGGCCGTCCCATCATCGCCGGCGCGGTCGGCGTCCTGCTCCTCGGCGGTCTCATGATCTTCATTGGAGATGTCCGACGACGAGCCGAGCGGATTGCGTCCGGCGAGGATCTTCTCCAATTCTTCCACGCGTGGCAGATCGTCGAGGCAATTGAGACCGAAATACTCGAGGAACTTGCGGGTGGTGCCGTAGAGCAATGGCCGGCCGGGGCCTTCGGAGCGGCCCGCGATTGCCACCAATTCGCGCTCCAGGAGGGTGCTCAGGACACCGCCGCAGCTTACACCACGGATTCTTTCTATTTCGGGGGTCGAGCAGGGCTGCTTGTACGCAATAATCGCCAATGTCTCGAGGCCGGCGCGGGAGAGGCGCTGGAGCTTGGTCTTGACCAGGGCCGCTTCGATGGCGGGGCCGAATTCGGGCAGGACATACATCTGGTACCCACCAGCCACTTTGCGGACACGCATCGGGTGGCCGCCTCTGGTCAGACGGTAATTGATCTCGATCGTGATTCGGTCCAATGTGGCGACCGAACTG
>JAGVEK010000038.1 GCA_020058315.1 Candidatus Zixiibacteriota bacterium | reverse complement strand
TGCCGCCGTCCCGCCAGCGCCAGCGCTCTGCGTGCCGGGGATGCCGCTTCGCGGGCCGGCAACTTCTACGGCGACCGGCGAAGATCCCCGCCATCGTGCCGTGGCCAGGTATCTGTGGGCCATGCTGCTAGCGCGCATCTATGAGGCGTTCCCGCTACTGTGCCCGATCTGCCACAGTCAGATGCGGATCATCGCCTTCATCAACGATGCCGGCACGGTGACGAAGATTCTCGGCCACATCGGCGAATCCACCCGGCCACCGCGCATCGCCCCTGCGCGCGGACCACCGCTGTGGGAGGCGGCAGCGGAACAGGCGGGCAACGATCCTCAGTGGGATTCGTCAGCCCAGAGCGCATCGGAGATCGAGTTCGATCAGCGCATCGCCTGGTAACTGCGGGCAGGTGCGAAAACAAGACAAGCCGCCGCTCGTCAGGGGAAGGCTCGTGCCTGGTGCCTGGGGTGCAATTCGAGTAGCTTTTCTGCAAATCGTGACGCATGCCGACCGGAAATCGGCGATTGACTGGGGTGCCAGGCGTCAGCCATACCCCCCGAAAGCCCATGGGATTTCCTATCCTTGCTTTCGCCGGGGTACATGACGCGCAACGGATTTTGGTTGATCCGGACTTCCGCCCGATTCGGCCCGAGGCCCATCAGCCTCACCCATACCGCGTTGGCCTGGAGCGAAATTCCGCCCAGAAGCAGTGCCACTGCCAGCCGGAAAAGCGCCATGCCGTGCAGCGGTGCCAGTGGCACCCCGAAACTGCTCAAACGCAAGCGAGGTTTACCGGGTTACCGAAACCACAAACGCCGAGGTCAATCCGGCTGACCTCGGCGTGCCATGGTGTCGAGGATGATCGGCGCGATAACCCGCTCGGCTTTAGCTGTCGCAGGGAATGCCGAGAATTTCGCACTCTTCCAGCGGATCGCCGTCCCCGCCGCCGTCGTCACCGCCGCCCGTATCACACTCCCAGTGATTGCGATGACCGGAAGCCTGGTTTCCCGGGGGTGCCAGATGCCCCTTGCCCTTGCACCAGCCGAGATGTCCGCCATTATCGCGGGCGTTGAAGTCGAAACCACCGTTGCCGTAGACGGTGCTGGGATTGATGCCGTTCCCGGCTGCAACCGACGAAGGACTCGCGGCGTGGATGGTTGGCGCGAAAGCGATCAGGCCTGCACACAACAAGCTGATTCTTTTCATTTGGAAACTCCTTCCGTAACAGGAGTGCGGGAGTGCGGTCAGTTGAAATCCCGAACCGACCGTTTCAGGTTATATATTTCAAACTCTAACCAAGCGACCCGCATTTGTCAAATTTCGTCTCGCTTCAGTGCTTAACCCAAGTCACGATGTTCCCATTGTCCGAAGCTGGAATGCCCCTTTCTGCCATTGGAGGGGAACGAGGCGCTGGAAGGCATTGACGATGAGGGGGAGTGGGCGGGAGCGGCAGAAGGGTCCGGTGCGTGGCGATCATGGGCCTGGATTCAGCAATCGCGATTGACGTGGTAGGTGCGATGACGCGAGCCGATTTTTACAAGAGCATGACGACTCATGCTGCAAGCCAAGTGTGGCAGGACGTTTATCACCGCGTTACGCCGAACGGCAAAGTGGCCTATGTCAAGGTGACCTTGCGCGTGGATGGTTCGATTGTGATTCAGTTCAAGGAGAAATGAGATGCGCCGTGAATGCCTGAACTGCGGACAGGGATTTCTGCGGCATGCCATCAAGGCTGTGCGGTATGAATACAAAGGTCACGCAACCGTGGTGCCAAAGATCGCCGGTTGGCATTGTCCCCGTTATCACGAGGTTGAATTTGACGCGGGAGAAGGCGAGCGGTTCGCCGGCGCCATCAAACGCATTGCCGCCGAGATCGACGCCCGAGAGTCTGCCGAACTGGCGAGAATCCGCAAAAAGTTGAAGCTGACCCAACTCGAGGCCGCGCGCATCACCGGCGGCGGTCCGAATGCCTTTTCGAGGTACGAGAAGGCAAGGCCCGTCCGTTGCCGGCCGTGACGAATCTGTTTCGGCTTCTTGATCGGCACCCGGAACTGCTGAACGAATTGCAGAACTGATCTCGTTGGCTCTTCGCGGCCATAACCCGCCACTGGCGATTCTTCTCCAAACCTGCCTTGGGTCTGTCCGGTCACCCGTTAGCCGTCATTGGATCTGCCTGCGGCGGCTCGCACTGCGTTGCTCGTTCCCGCCTCGGCAATCCCGCTCCCATCCGCCCCGCAGGGCTCCCCGAAAACATATCGCCGTGTCGCCAGTGCCGACTTTCAGCCGCCGTACCTCTGGCGACCACCACAAGCCATTCGACAGCTTCACCCAGCCAGCGCGCGGAAAGGACAGCGGCCTGGTTTTGCATCGTTCGGCAACAGGCAGTTCGTGCTTTACCTCAAGAGGGTCGTGATCCTTCGCCGTGCCCGCCGATGAGCCCTGTCCAATTTCTTCCAACACATTTCTGCATCATCCTTGACCCCCCCCCCCCCCCCCGCACCCATAATGAGCGCCAATGCATTCTGAATTGAAACGTACGTCGCCCCGGGTTCGCCGCTTCGACGGCGAACACCTGATCGAGCGGAGTACGGTAACGCGCGCCGAAGCAATAGCGAGCCGACGATCAGGGAGGGGTCATGGACCAGCGCTTCAAATTCGACGCCCGGCTGCGGCTTGCGTTCGGCATCGCGACGATCATGATCGCGGCGCTCTGGATGGCGCACACCCATGAGGTAGCGGATCGCCTCGAAGACACCCGCACCGACTCGTTGCTGATCGAGTTGAACACGCAGAATTTCCGCCTCACGGGCAACGCCGGGCACCTCGCCGCGCGCGACACG
>JAGVEK010000556.1 GCA_020058315.1 Candidatus Zixiibacteriota bacterium | reverse complement strand
TCGCCCCCGGCAGCCTGCTGGTGATCGACGACGTGCAGCAGCTCGGGCCTGAGGCCCAGATCGCGCTGTTCCGCGCCTTCAATGCGGCGCGCTTTCTCGGTCTCGCCATGCTGCTGGCGGGCAGCGAGCCGCCGCTGCGGCTGGAACTGCGCGAGGACCTGCGCACCCGCATCGGCCAGACCCTGATTTACGAAATCCACGCACTGTCTGACGACGAAAAGGCCGCCGCCCTGCAACGCCATGCCATCGAACGCGGCATGCTGATGGATCCCGCCGTGGTGCACTACCTGCTGCGCCACGGCCGCCGCGACCTGCCCTCGCTGATGGCCATGTTGAACAGCCTCGACCGCGCCTCGCTCGAACAAAAGCGTCCGCCCACCCTGCCCCTGCTGCGGGAACTGATGCAAACCTCACTTGATCTCGACAAGCCATGAACCTCGCACTATTCGACCTCGACAACACCCTCCTCTCCGGCGATTCGGATTTCGAGTGGGCGCAATTCCTCATCGGCAAAGGCGTGCTCGACCGCGAAGTGCATGAAGCGCGCAACATCGAATTCTTCGAGCAGTACAAGGCCGGCACGCTGGACATCCACGCCTTTCTCGATTTCCAGCTCGCCCCACTGTCGCGCCACTCGCGCGCCGAGCTCGACGCCTGGCATGACGAATTCCTCGCCACGCGCATCCGCCCACTGATCAGTGCTGCCGCACGTGCGCTGGTGCGGCAGCACGCCGATGCCGGCCACCTGCTGGCCATTGTCACCGCCACCAACAGCTTCGTCACCGGGCCGATCGCAAGGGAGTTCAACATCCCGCACCTGATCGCCACGATCCCGGCACAGGAAGCCGGCCGTTTCACCGGCCAGCCGCGCGGCACGCCCTCGTTTCGCGAAGGCAAGGTCGAACGCGTCGACGCCTGGCTCGAATCGCTCGGCCTGTGGCTTGGCAGCTTCGAACAGAGCTGGTTCTACAGCGATTCGCTCAACGACCTGCCGCTGCTGGAGAAAGTCACGCATCCGGTAGCGGTCGATGCCGACCGGACGCTGGCCCAGGTCGCAGCCCAGCGGGGCTGGTCGCAGCTCAGCCTGCGCGTCTAGCCGGGCCTTCCCGCGGGCCGCGACTTTCGTCGCGCGTTCGCCAACAGCAAAGGTCGATTCGGGTATACTCCGCCCCCTGCAAACGGCCGTGGGTTTCGATTCATCGCCGTTTTCGGAGACGTGGCCGAGTGGTCGAAGGCACGCCCCTGCTAAGGGCGCATCTGGGCAAAACCTGGATCCAGGGTTCGAATCCCTGCGTCTCCGCCAGAACGTGAAAACCCGCACAGCGCAAGGCTGTGCGGGTTTTTTACTTTCATGCGAATTCAATCCAAGGTAACGTGGGGTTCCTGACTATTCTTGCCACGGGGACAATAATTGTCCCCGTATTGTCCCCGTTGTACCCTGCTCTTATCCTCGTTTTCCGTCCCCGTTTTGTCTCAGCGCTGCTGTCTCTGCGGTCGCTGCAAAGGTACTTGAAGGCCAACTCAGCACGGGCGCTGAATTGTTCGAGCTATTTTACGGACCTCGTCATACCTCAAATGGGTCTCCTGTGGACTCCGAAACGTGCCGGTTCTGTGCGCTTATACCCCTCAATTTCGGAATTGAATTTCGTAGCATGGAGGAATGGAGTCATCTAACCTCCCCCTGCTTCTGACGATAGGCCAGGCCGCCGCCCTCGTAGGCTTTGCGCCGAAGACATTGGCGAAATGGCTCTATGGTTATCGACCCGCACCGGCGGGGTGGCCCTCGCCGGTCAAGGCCGGGCGATCCGTCAGATATCGGCGTGTCGATATCGAGTCATGGGTTGATGGCCTCGGCGGCCCCTCTTTGGGCGTCACGGAAACCATTGCCGAAGCCGCTTCACCACCACGGCGCCGAGGCCGACCCAAGAAAGAAGCTGCGACGTGAGGGCATCCCGCATTCCCCACCCGTTGGGTGGCCGCTTCATTCAAGTGTGGGAATGGGCAGTGCAGACCATCGGCCGAGACGCCGCGATAGTCATGGCTGAAATTGATTTCCTGGACAGAGCACAGGACAGGCCCGGCCGACCTGTTGCCTCGCGTGCACGCATCCTTGCTGACCTTGAGGGCCTGGTGGGAAGAAACTCCGTCGATAATGCCTTACGGATATTGGTCGAAGCCGGCTGGCTCAAGCGCCATGAGCGGCGAACGCTTGGGCCATTCAACATTCAGCGATCCTATGAGTTCTCCCTCGATGCTGTCGCGATAGCTGCCTCCCTCGGCCACAGCATGATGAACTCGGACTCCGGCGATCCCGACGTCCCGATTTCGGAAAGCCGGCAATCCCCAAATCGGGACCAGAGCCGAAACCTGATCAGGAAGCCCCTAGAAAGAAAAGAAGAAGAGAAAGAAGCAGCAGCATCCAGCAAACGCGCGATAGTTGCTGCTGCTGGCCACTCCACATCCATCCAACGCAAGCGCCGTCGCAAGCGGCCGAGTGGCATAGTCACATGGGTCCCGGAGGATGAAGCAGAAGCCTTGCGAATCGAAGCGGTGGCCTCTCACGAAGACATAGTCAAAGCCATAGCGAGGCTATCCCGCAATGAGAAACAACCGGTGCCAGGTATGGTGGCCATTGAACTCGAACGCATGACCGAAGAAGTTCAATTGGCGCAACTTCGATCCGAAGCCGAAGACCGGCACCAGTTGGCGCTCAATGCAAAGCCAGCGGATGATGTATCGGCCTTTGAGATAGGTATCAAGTTGATGCCCAGCGCCGTTCGCAGAGGTGTACGGGCCCGTCGGTCCGATGCCCAACGGGAATTGGATGCCGATACTATTTTGCATAACGAATCGGTGGATCCTCTGCCCTCCCCAGCCAACCCCACAACACCTTGAGCGCAAGCCAGTAAGCATAAGCCGTGGCCGGCGCCATATCGCGGTGAGCCTTCCAGTAGGCGATGACCTGTCGCTTGCCGATCTGCGCCAGGCCGGTCAACCCAAATTGCGCCTGCATCCAGTCGACCATGATGACCAACCGGTCCACCTGCTGGCGCCGGTTGGTTTTCCCACCATGGGCGACATACACATGCGCCCGTCGCCGAACCTGCTCAGCCAAGGTAGGCATTGGTGACTTCGATGCGATTGTGGCCGAGTTCCTGGGCAATCTGGGCGCGCACTGCCTGATCTCGCTCTTTGGCCTCCGACACATGTATCTGGAGCTGGAGGGCCAGCCACTCGTGGTGCGGATCGCCATGCGGGATGCCGGCCATGACCGGGCACTCCGCCCCCATCAGCCGCTTGTAGCGCAGGTAGGCATAGGTATGGCGCTCGCGGTGAAAGCGGATGGCGAGTGCCGTCGCAATCCGGTAGCAGTGACGGCGGAACTCGGCATAGGTCATGTCCGGGGGAACCAGTGAGTGATGGCTTCCCTGGTAGGCTTTAGCCACGCGAAGGATTTGCGTCTGCGGGCTCGTGCAGATCGGGATCTCCCGCCGACGGCCCCCTTTCGTGCCATTGATGACCGGCAGTACCTGAGCGGCGATATAGGCGTCGGCATCGCGCGCATCAAATTTCGCCGACTCCTCGAAGCGCAGTCCATAGGCCCGCTGCAACCGAAGCAGGATTTTGGTCAGCTTGTCGACGCTGGACAGCCAGTGGAAATGCTCGTTGATGCTGACGAGCTGGCTATCCATGGCGATGCCGGTGCGTAACGGAATGCCGCAGTCGCGGGTGGGTGACACGGATACATGGCGATCGCCCCGGGCGATCTCGAGAACGCGGTTCACGGCACTGACATAATTCTGTGCGGTGGCCGGCTCCAGATCGCCATCATCGACCCGGTCCGACAGCGACTGGCCGTAGGCAATGACGACGTCGACCGTAATGATCTCCATGCGGCCGATGGCATGGTGTTCCCGGACATAGTCCACAAACAGGTTCCAGCGATCAGCCATGGTGTCGATGCTCGAGAACGAGCGCATCCCTTCTTCGAGTGCGACGCGGCCGGCGGCCTTCATGTCGCGGGTACCAAGATCGAAGTTGCGGCTTCCCATAGATATCTCCTTGATTGGCATGGGGTGGTGAATGACGAAATTCGAGTGCTACGGGTGAGTCGGGTGCAACGGGTAATGCAGGTGAAATGGGTGTGGCGGACTGACCGCCGTGAGGAATTCCCGGGCCTGCCGCAAGACCGAAGTCGAGTGGTGAGTGTTGGTTTCACGCGCTGCGGGCGCGGATGCCGTGCAGGCAGGCCATGGGGAAGGCGCTGACCAGGGGTTGGCCAGCGGCATGTTGTATCCAGCGTCGTCGTCCTACGGGCTGCCGGTCGAGGCAGGCAGGCTCACCAGGCGTGAGCGAGCTGTAGGCCCATCCTCAGTCGATGACGGGATAATTTGTAGGGTGTCACGCGTTTTCACGCGACACCAGCCTGTCGGAAACCCGCATTGCGCAAGGCTTCCGGTGTTACTTTCGCTGCCCGTCTCTGTTCAGAGGGGAAGCTTCAAAAAAGCAGACGAGCGACTGCCCGACGGCTTATCTACTGCACAGGGTTGCCCCTGACACTCTCAAGATGCTGCTCAAGTATCGCGCACGCCCTGCGCCGCGATTGTTCACGTGTTGCCTTAATGCTGATTATTTCCTCTCCCCAGCTAGGAAAGCCACGTCAAGGCTGTGGCAGGCACTGATGCGATGAGGATGGTAGCAATCGCTATCGCGACTTTGGCGGCGAAAAAGAAACTTTTCGGGCGCATTTTGAAAATCGCAGATAGCCGGCCTGGTGATGAAGTCGACTAGCGGAGCACTGCAGTTACACAGCAGCCGGCACCACATTGGTTCAGCGACGATAGGTCGACTAGCAATCGACTGGCGAGCAACTTGCGGCGACCGGTTGCCTAAACAGCAGGTACCAACACTATTGAGTTACTATTGCTTGCGCATAATTCGGTTAAATATGGTCGCATTAAGGGGAGAGCCTTGACTTCAGAAAGTCCATCATCTCAGAATCGTGCCGTCAATGCGCTAGTCGACTTGTCTGTCGAAAGCTGGCGTTTCAGCCGCCTGTTCTCGCGCCTTCTGTCCAAGCTTGATGCCGGCGAAGGAACTCGCTACGTCAATCAGTACCGTTACTACATCAAGCGCGTGGAAGAATCCCTTGGGGCCGCCGGCCTGCGGTTAGTCAATGTCGAAGGCCAAGCCTACGATCCCGGTATTGCTGCGACAGCACTCAATCTTGGAGATTTTGGCCCCGATGATGTTTTGCTGGTAGATCAGATGATCGAGCCGATCATCATGGGCGCTGAAGGCTTGGTGCGTGCAGGCACCGTCATGTTGCGAAAGGCTGAATTGTGAAGCACTACATTGGAATCGACCTCGGCACCACCAACAGCGCAATCTGCTCCTACGACGGCGAAAACCTGCGGCTCTACAAGAGCCCGGAGCAGAACGACGTTACCCCATCGGCGATATTCATTGATCGGCGAGGCAAGAAATACCTCGGAAAGACGGCGTATGACAATGCCGCAAAGAATCCCGGAAATGCAGCAATCAAGTTCAAGCGGATGATGGGAACCAGCACGCCGATAAAACTCCCGGCAGTCAATGTCACGATGACCCCTGAGGAATGTTCTGCGGAGATATTGAAGGTCTGTTTCGGGTACCTGCCAGAGGAAGTTCGTAACGACCCCGCAACGGGCACGGTTATCACAGTGCCAGCCGCCTTCAACCAGATGCAGAAGGATGCCACGATGGCTGCGGCCGAGATGGCGGGTATCGGCAAAGTCGCGCTGATGCAAGAGCCCGTTGCGGCAGTCATGAGCGTCATGAAGCAGCGCAAGGGCGACGGAGTGTTTCTTGTCTTTGATCTGGGTGGCGGAACTCTCGATATCGCCATTGCCGAAAGCACCTCGGGGCGCGTTAGCTTGCTCGCACATGGGGGAGCATCAATGTGCGGTGGCGCTGATTTTGACCGAGCGATACTGGATAACGTCGTCAAACCTTGGCTCAAAAAGAAATTCAACTTGCCGGAAGACCTGACCGTCAATCCCAAGTACCAAACCTTGTTGCGACTATCGGTGCATGCTGCCGAGCGGGCGAAAATCGAATTGGCGAGCAAGGAAGAAGCCGTAATCACTACTGTTGAAGATATCGATATTACCGATGAGTCAGGCGCTGAAATCTATCTCGACATCCCAATATCGCGCTCTGTCTTGAATGAATCGATTGCAAGCAAGATTAACGAGGCGGTCAATGCCGCTCGCGAAACGCTGGAAGAAGCTGGACTTGGCCCCAATGATGTTGAGCGGATCGTTTTTGTCGGTGGACCGACGCAGTACAAGCCTCTTCGGGACAAGGTTGCCACAGAATTGTGCATCGCCGCATCGACCGAAGTCAATCCCATGACCGCCGTTGCCGAAGGGGCCGCCGTCTTCGCCGAGTCGATCGATTGGGGTTCGGATAGTCGGGGACGGAAAAGCCAGCGGGGCACAATCAGCACAAGCGGGAAGCTGGATCTGAATTTCAATTTCATTGCGCGGACTCCGGATTCCAGCGCGAAGATTGTAGTCAAGCTTGCCGGTGCAGCACTCGCCGGTACAGAGTTTCAAATTGATAGCCTTGACACAGGCTGGCAGTCCGGGCGGAGCGCATTGAAGGACGGCGCTACTGTTGAAGTGCCCTTGACCAAACCCGGCGACAACGTGTTCAAGGTGTGGGTGTTTGATGCTGCCGGTGGTGCAGTCAACATTGGCGACGGAAAAATTGTGATTGCCCGAACCATTGGGGCGGTTGATGCGATTCCTGCCTCATCGTCCATCGGGATCGAAGTCACTGAAAAGGGGCGGCCGGAATTGGCTTATCTGATAAAAAAGCAGGATCGGCTTCCAACGAAGGGGACAGTCATCTTCAAAGCTGTTGAGTCGCTGCGCGCGCAATCATCGAATTCCTTCAACTTCATTGTGCGGGAAGGCGAAATTACCGACCAAATCAGGGAAAACCGGGTTATCGGAGAATTCAGTATCAAGGGTTCAGATTTTGACGAGGGAGTGATTCCGCAAGGTGGCAAACTGGTGTGTGACTATGAAATCCTCGACTCCGGCCAGCTCCGTTTGTCTGTCACCGTACCCGACATTTCCGGCCAGTTTGAGAGCCGTAATTTTTATTCACGGCAGGAAGGCCAAATTGATTTTTCCGATGCATCGAGACAAATTGCCGACGAGGTGGACACTGTTC
>JAGVEK010000261.1 GCA_020058315.1 Candidatus Zixiibacteriota bacterium | reverse complement strand
GGTAGAAGAACATGTCATCGCACGCATCAGTCGAAACGAACAATAGGTGAAGATTGTCCAACCAGAAGACCCCCCGGTAGTCGCATGGGGTTCCGCAAAACTCCAACCGCGCTACTCTTCCGTTGGCCCGCCAATTGTAGAGCCACAGATCTTTGTCCGGTTCGTCCCCCTGATTGATACTGACCCCGAGACTGCGGTTAGGACAGTAAACCCAAGTCGGATCTGAAGGCGGAGACACTGGCTTGTATGAGTATAATTCCTCGGGGCTGATCCGTTTGGCTCGTTTGAGCCCAAACCCACCGTAGTTCACCGTCTGCGAATCGCCCAGCACATCAAAGAGGAATTCCGCGAGGCGTGGGGAGTTCGAAATCAGTGAGTCGGCAGTATGTGATGGACGCGTTTGCGAGAAGGCGTTGCTGACCGGGAGGAGGGCGGCAATGATCGCGAGCGTGAGTCCACCCAGCCAGTGGCAGCACTGGATTCCTGCTTTCGCGAGAGCGGCGAAGGGGTCGCGCGGGGTGGCCTGGGGGTGGCTGCGGGCAATGGGAATCATGGGAGATGCGGGAAGGATGGCTTCTACCTCGTCTTCTTCAGTTCCCCGACCATGCGGATCTTCCCGATCTCAATGCCTCGATGGTTCCTTAAGACCGGTTCGGACAAGCTCACCAAGGCGGCGCATTCATCCGGATTCAGCAGTTCGAGTTGTCGGAGAACCCCAACAACTACGGGCGCGATGGCGCGCGCGGCTCCATCGGCGATTTTCACTGCGATTCCCCATCCGCGTTCCGGGATTCCGAGACATTCGACGGCTTCGCCACCGGCTTTGCTGAACACGCGTCCCTTCGTCGCCTGGGCGAGTGCGAGATCGAAACGTCCCTCCCCAGACACCATCTCGGGATGAGTGCGCATTGCGCCTGCAATGCGCTTGCAAGCATCGTGACACTCATCATCGGTGCGGGGCTTCGGACCGACGGAGGCCGCCAGACGGGCGTAGCCATAGGCCAGAACCCGCAGGGGGACGGCGTAGTTGGGAATTGAGCAGCCATCGATTCCGTGGATCATGTCGCCGGGTTCCACACCAAGAGTCAGGGCGACTTGAGCGCGAATCAGGCGCTGCAAGGGCGACTGAACGTCTGTGTATCCCTCGAAAGGCAATCCAAGAATCCGTGACAGCGCCAGCATACCGCTGTGCTTACCAGAACAGTTGTTGAAGATCGGCGAGAACGATTTCCGCGCCGGAATGGGATCTTCGTTGTCGCGGTGAAACAGTGGAATGTGCACGCCGCATTGCAGATGGTCCTCTTTGGCATCGATGGCGGCCAGAATCTCACGCGCCGCACGAACATGCCGCTCCTCCCCGCTGTGTGAGGCGCAGATCAGCGCCAAGTGGTGCTCGGCCAACCCAAAACGGTCGGGGAACCCACGCATAACTGTGGGCAGGGCCTGGAAGGGCTTCAATGATGAGCGCGAGTAGGTGACGAGATCCGCCGAGCCAAGATAAGCGATGAGCTGGCCATCTTGATCGACCACGGCGGCCGCAGCGAAGTGAACACTTTCGACCTGGTTTCCACGCAATACTTCAGCGGCTGGCGCGAATAATTCTCTCATGTCTTGAATCTCACCCCCCTGCCTTGGCTGGTCTAATTTACCGTGGTCCCGGCTGTGCCATGGGGGATTTTGCGACGTCGGCGATTTTATTGACAGGCAGAGGGCACGATTGCACGCGCTGGTCTGTCGACTGATATCCGTCGGCCGCCCGCCGGGGAAGGGGCGTGAGAAGCCCACCCCTACCGAATCTTGTCTTGGATGAGTGAGCGGAACCGATCCTTCAGCAGCTTAGACAGATACCATGCGTAAGAGTGGCGGTGTTCAAGCACTTCACCGTAGCGGTCGAGCGATCCGGGACAGCGGTTGAGCAGTTGCAGGAACCACTTCGACTGGCGATAGAATCCCCAGGCGAAGGCAAGCGACCAGCGCAGGTGGGGTAAGAGGGCGCGGCGACATGCGTCAGAGTATAGGCGCGCAGCGTCACGGCGGCCATCAGCAGCGAGCGCATCGGCCGCAAGCTGACCCGATTCGATGGCTCCGGCGATCCCCTCTCCACTGAGTGCATCGACCATTCCAGCAGCGTCGCCCGCCAGCAGGCATCTGCCCCGGCCCACGCGCCGACGGAATCCACCAATCGGAATGAGATGGCCAACCGGGTGGAAGAGATCAGGCGGGAGCGTGAGTCGTTCCCAGAACGATTTGAATGCGTCGCGGAGATCAGGCGAGCCATATCGACGGCATCCGATCCCCACCAGCAAATACGTGCCGTGATGAAGTACCCACGCGTAACCATGAGGAACGGTGCCAAAGTTCAGACGGGCCTCTCCGACACTGATCGCCAGATTGTCAGCGAAATCGACGGGAACTCGCTGCTCAACGCAGGCGGCCGACTGACGCGGTGTGTCGAGGGCGCGGACAGTCCGAACAAGATCACCGGAGGCACCGGTGCAGATGACGACACCACCGGCTTCGTGAGTTTGTTCTGTGGTCCGCACTTGGATCGAGCCCCCCTGGTGTTCAACTGCGACCGCTTTCTGCCACCTAACTTCAGCCCCGGAGCACATGGCCTGTTCGACGAGAAAGTGGTCGAACTCCGCCCGATCAACCAAGATGCCCAACGGCAATTTCGGGGAGAACGTGACACTCGTCTTTTCATCCGCAAGCGTCAGCGTATGAAAGGGTGTCTCGATCAGGTGGGTCGCGACGTCGAATCGGAACAGCCGAAGGGCGTAATTCGACACCCAGCCGCCACAGAGTTTGGGACGGGGCATGGGGTTCTTTTCGAGCAGCAGGACGCGTGCGCCAAGTCGGGCAGCCCGAAGGGCGGCTGAACTCCCGGCAGGACCGCCGCCGATCACGATGACATCGTACTTCATAGACACGATCTCGCGCGTGTTACTGCCATCCCTGGGGACGCGGACCACGGGCGGGACGCCCGTGCCACCGATTCATGGGATGTTGGCATGGGCATCCTGCCCATGATTCGCAGACGAGGGCGCCTGCGCCACATCGATTTTCATGGCGGCACTGGCAAGTATGCTGACGCTGCGGCGGGAGGGCGATCCCTGCGTAGAGAATGAGACAGAACAGCAAGCGTAGGGGCATGGCTCGCCGTGCCCGTCCCGTCGGACACGGCAAGCCGTGTCCCTACAGACCGGGCTGTCTTCACCGCAGCGCGCTCTCCAAGACGACTGTAGGGGCGTATTGCAATACGCCCCTACAGGTGGTGCCTTCTCGTCAGATCTGAACCGCTGCAACGTCAGATCTTGAACTTGCGCTCGACCTGGCCAATGACCTCATCGAGAATTTCCAGTGCGATCTGACACTGGTGACGCTCGATGACCAGAGGCGGAACCAGCCGTATGCCGTTGGGTCCGCAGGTCAGGAGCATCAGGCCCTTTCTGAATGTCTCCATCTCCACTTCATGAGCAACCTTGGGTGCCGGAGCCTTGGTCTTCTTGTCGAGCACAAATTCAATGCCGATCATCAGCCCCAAACCACGCACATCACCCATCGATGGATGGCGCTTTTGCATCTTCTTCAGCTCGGTCATCAGAAACTTGCCCTGCTTGGTGGCATTATCCATCAAACCGCCCTCGAGAAGATCCATGGTCGCGTGGGCGGCGGCGCACCCAATGGGTGTGCCACCAAACGTTGTGGAGTGAGCGCCCGGGGGCCAGTCCATGATTTCTGCGGAGGCGATGCAGGCGCCGAGCGGAATTCCCGAGGCGATTGCTTTCGCGGTGGTGATGATGTCCGGCTCGACTCCCCAGTGCTGAATGGCGAACCACTTTCCAGTCTTTCCCATGCCCGACTGGACCTCATCCATGATCAGATAGATCCCGTATTTCTTTGCCAGAGCCGCGAGCGCGGGGAAGTAATCGGGTGGTGGCACGATGTACCCGCCCTCGCCCTGTATGGGTTCAACGATGATCGCGGCGACGTCCTCGGCGGGCGCCACACGCGTGAAGATCTGCTCCTCGATGAACTTGACACACGCCAGTTCGCAGGACGGGTGCTTCAAGTTGAAGGGGCAACGATAACAGTACGCGTACGGAACGTGGGTCACCTCCGGCAGCAGCGGTGCATACCGTTCGCGCTGGGTCTTTTTGGAGCAGGTCAGCGACAGCGCGCCCATGGTGCGTCCGTGGAATGCGCCAATAAACGCGATCATGCGCGGTTTGCGTGTCTTGTACCGGGCGAGTTTCAGAGCGCACTCAACCGACTCAGTGCCCGAGTTGGTGAAGAAGACACGCTTCGAACTCTTACCGGGGGCAACAGCGCCGAGCCTCTGCGCCAAGCTGCCAATGAGTTCATGGTAGAAGTCCGCACTCGAGAAATGCACGGCCTTCTGCGCCTGATGGACTATTGCGTCAACCACTTTCGGATGGCAATTGCCGGTCGAGCAGACGCCAATCCCGGAATGGAAATCGAGGAACTGGTTGCCATCGACATCCCAGATCCATGCGCCGTCGGCGTGATCGAGGACAACCGGATAAGCGCGCGTGTATGACGGCGACACGTACTGTTCATCGAACTTGATGAGTTTATCGCTCTTGGGACCCGGCAGGCGGGTCTTGATTACAGGATGCTGGTTCATCTCATCCTCCTATGGGCAACAATGCCGATCATTCTGTCGTCAACAAACCGGGTAACAGCGGGCCAAAAAGAAGGACTACGTGGCACCGCGCAGGTAGATGCGGTGCAAAACACCGCGCCGCCGCCGGGGATTGCACAGCGGTGCGAAAAGAGAAAGATCGTTGATGCCGTTTATCATAGTGGTCGCATCTCCGAAGCATGAATGATACGGAGAATCTGCTGCAAACCCAAGCGGAACCAAGATATCGAAGCCAATGGCGACAACTCGCGACGATGGCGGGTGCGTTTTCTCCGGGTAAGTCGCGCCATTCAAGGTATTGCACCACAACACCTTCGATCCGGCGCCTGGGGCTGATGGCATCTCCTACGGGATGCATTGACGTCAGATTTATCGAAAAGTGAGTCAGGGACTCGGACGAGCGAATTATCGCGACGGCCGGAGAGTCGGTGTCTCCAACAGAGTGTCACGCAACCGAGCCATCAAACAACGGTGCGTGAATCACGCACCCTTGTCCAATTGGATGGACGGATTGAATCGCGTCTTGCCTTCCGAGGCGATATCGTGATATCCTCGAAATGCTCAGGAGAATGAGCACCTCGCGAGGGACACATTGAAACGTGAACAGATCAACCATGCCTGGAACCTGACATTGCCGCATGCGGCGGCGTTACAAACGGAATTGGCGGCCCATGTCCTTCTGACGCCGTTGAAAGAGTCTTCGGCAATCGTCGCCGGGGCCGATATTGCGGAATGGAACGACCAGGTGTTTGCGGCGGTCGTGGTGATGGATATTGAGAGCGGGAAGGTGATTGAGATCGGACGCAGTCACGGATTTGCACGATTTAGCACAGTGTCTGGCTACATGGCATTTCGACACGGCCCAACCAT
>JAGVEK010000499.1 GCA_020058315.1 Candidatus Zixiibacteriota bacterium | reverse complement strand
GGGGGGGCGCCGCCCAGCGCAGGCGCTGCAACGTTGCCAAGAGGAGTACGAGAAGCTCAAGGCGCAGCTCACGGGCCTTGGATACATCCTGCAGGGGTCGCTCCGCGAGCGCTGGATGCAGTGCGGCAAAGCGGCGTGTCGCTGCGCCAACGATCCGCAGGCCCGACATGGGCCCTACTATCAGTGGAGTTGGGCGGAAGGCGGCAAGACCAGGTCGATGTTGTTGGACGCCGATCAGGCGGCGCAGTGCCGAGAGTGGATTCTCAACCACCGCGAACTCGAGCGCCTACTCAGGCAAATGTGCGCGGTGTCGCTCCGGGTGGCTCGCCTCCGCGAAATTGACCGAAAATGACATTCCCGACGTGCGGAAGGTAGGGTAGCTGGAGTCAGACACGCCGAGTTTCCCTTCTGGCTCAGCCAGGCGAAGATGCCAGTCATGATTCCGTGGCACTGGCAACTGCGCGCACCCCAGTGATGGTGCCTAGGACAGATCACGCGCCTGGTGCCGCGTCCGCATCGCCGGCCCGATGGTGCGCAAGTCCACTCTCAATACCGCGCATGAGCCAGTCCTGAACGTGTAGCACATGCTCGCACACATCGCGGACCGTGCGTTCGTTCGTCGCCACATGGGCCGGATCGGGCTTCTTGTCGAGATCGGCGTCACTCAACCCGATCAAGTCGCTGACCATTTCCGCCCGGCGCAGGAAGGCCTCCAGGAGGAACCAGTGATACCAGCTTGGTGCCACGGGTTGGCCGCTAGCAGGATGAACATCGCTGGGATCCGTCGGACGACTCTCGCCGATCGAAGCCCGAATGCTCGTAAGCTCGTGCCGGTGTTGCAGGCTATGGCGGGCTAGGCGCTCGATGGAGTCGCCAACCTGCATGTCGGTCGCGGGGTCCCGAGCCTCGTAGAACTCCTCTAGAAAGCTGGGCCCCAGCTCGTCGATTCGTTTGATCGCCGCCAGAATCGATCCCATCAGGCGATCGGCGTAAGTCCACACTTGCTCGCGCGTCACGTGAGCATCGGTCATCGTCGTCTCCTTCGTCCGCGTTATCGTCATCGCCGTGCTCAGAGACCTGCTGCGTCAGCTTCGGCGACCTTCCTCTCCGTGCAGCACGGACTGAGACTTGCTCTGGCGTTCGCTCAAGGCATCCCCAGGTATTCGTGCTGTCCGTCGTCTCCCGCTGATTGCACAACACAGGGATGACCTGCGGGGCCATGCATCTGGAAACGCGGCAACCTTCAGGACGGCCGACAGGGATTTTTGGGAACCCCCGAACTGCAGTGAAATCACCCGCCACGTCTGGTGAATGGCATGTAATGCTATTCATCTACCCGCAAGCTCAGCTGGATGGAGCGATAGATACTCGCGAACTTCGAGTTGCATCCGGTCAATTTCGGCGATGAAGCCCGATACTGATGCATGGTAGTTGGCCGGAATGGTCTCTGACTTCCGTAGATTGGCCACCTGCTCCTGGAACATGCCGATTCGCTCCAGAGTCACCCGCAATTCTTGGTCATTGCCAATCATATTCACCCTCCAGTGATCTCGACGATCCCACGCTCGGTACCGTCGCGTTTGATCTGCCAGTCCTCGATGGCGGCTTGCTCTCCGCCCATGGCCGCCAGTCGGCGCACCCAGAAAACACTGCAGCCGAAGTGACTCTGGGCGACTGCGTGATCGAACAATAGCGGAGCATCACCACCGAGGGTGCTGAAGTCGAAC
The DNA here is from genome assembly GCA_020058315.1 of Candidatus Zixiibacteriota bacterium. Classification (GTDB taxonomy): domain Bacteria; phylum Zixibacteria; class MSB-5A5; order WJJR01; family WJJR01; genus JACRMA01. The sequence goes on along the minus strand of JAGVEK010000499.1, from coordinate 962 downwards.
CCGTCATCCATGACCATGAAGATATCGACATCGTTTGGCTCGTCCTTGCTTGTGAGGAAGGACCCGAATACTACGAAGCGGGCGAGGCGCCTTGTGCTCTGCGCGATCCCATGGATGCGTCGCAATCGTAATGCGAGGAGCTTGCGTCGGTCGGAACCAACCCCAAAGCGTTGGATGGTCTCACCCAGCGTCGCCTTGTGAACACCCACGGGCAGATCGCCGATTTCGGTTAGTTGGGGTAGCACCGCCCTCAATCCAGTCGTTTCAGCCGGTTAGCACGCTGTATCTGCGATGGCCGGTGACCAAGCCGCCTATCCAAAGAAGCACCCGTATTGGTGCCGAAGGACAGCCGCCATCAAATCTCCAACTTCGCCCATTGGCCCCGCGGCTTCGTAGCCGTGCCATCTCTGGTCTCGGCGCATCCGGTAGAGGCGCCACTCGTCGCGGGCCCGCGTATACCGAAACTACGCCACCTCGAGCTTCGTCTTCGCCTGGTGCGCACCCCAACGTGGTCTGACCTCGTCAATGGTCACGGTGTCCGTCGATTCCGGAGACGAACGCCAGCCTGTGGCGGTGCTCAGCCGGCGGCCACCGGCGGTACAGTTGGCCGACCGAGTCGTCGATCCTTCACGGTTCCAGTTCGCAAAAGGCCATTGAGGATCATCCGTGTCTCTTGTTGCATAACGTTCCGGCTCTACGGCGCGCGGTAGCGCGTCCGTAGCAGCCGGTGGTTATGCCAGTACCCTCATGTTCTCGTAGAGGAACTCCGGAGCCAGATCCGCCCCGTTCTCCCAGACAATGGTCTCCAGTTCCGGGTCCACCCGGAACCGGCGAAATCGGCGTTTATCCTTAAGGGGAGAAAACACCTCCCCGTCAAGCTCATTCCCGAGGTCGATCTCGCCCTCCGCCCCGTCGTTGAACCGGAGCCAAATCACATAGTCGTGCAGGTATTTCGCTTCTTT
>JAGVEK010000324.1 GCA_020058315.1 Candidatus Zixiibacteriota bacterium | reverse complement strand
GATACCGTTTACGAAAAGGACCGCCGCGACAACGCGATCTTCATCGCGGGGGCCCAGAAGGCCAATGCATTCGTCGTCAAGGCATGCGGGGTGGGCACGCTCTTCGGCAGCAACCTCCAGGGCCGATCAGGCATCTTTGCGCCATGGGGAACGCTGCAGCGCGTCCCCTCCTACGAAGAACAACGAAAACAGGTTCTTTTCGAGCATCTCGACATTGCGGAAATCCGCGAATTCAGGCGCATGATGTCCCGCGAGGAGCTGGACAAGAACCCGGCGCCCGGTGTGGCCGATATCCTTCATGTCGCCTCCGTCTGAATCCCTGACGGAATCCAGTCGTCCCCCCTGCCCATGGACCCAAGAACCATTTCCGGGATCATCCTGACCGGCGGACGCTCAACGAGGATGGGAAATGATAAGGCGACGCTGGAGCTGTCGGGGGTGCCTATGTGGCGTCATGTGGCTTCGGTACTCCAACCGTTTGTCGATCGTATCCTGCTGGTGGGTGCCATCGATGATCTGATGGCGGACCCACCCATCACCATCGTTCCCGATAACCCACCGGGACTTGGACCCCTGGGTGGTTTGGCCACCGGGCTGGAAAAATCGGGCAAGACCCATCATCTGGTCGTGGCGACGGACTATCCGTTGATTCGACCGGATTTGCTCGATTTGCTGCTCCGCAGGTCCCCCGGTCGGATGGCTGTCTGCGGGCAATCAGGGCAGCTTCTCGAACCACTCATCGGATACTATCATTCTTCCTGCGCACCGGTCGCGCGAGCGATGCTCGCTGAGGGCGAAGTCCGCACGTATCGCCTGATTGAGCGGGTCACATCGTATGTGTTGAGTGACTCAGAATACGAAAGGGCGGATCCCGGCAGGTTGTCGCAGATCAATGTCAACACTCCTGCGGATCTCCGGCTCGTCGCGGAAATCATGCAGAGAGAGGCTGGGCAGAGCCAATGAGGAACCGAATCCTCACCATCAGTCCGATCACAATGAAGCGTCGCATACTGGCCGCTGTAAGACCGGTCGGCTCGGAATGGATTCCGATTGAGTTGTCCAGAGGTCGGATCCTCGCCGAATCGGTAAGATCACGTTATCCATCGCCACGGATGCACTGCTCGGCAATGGACGGATACGCGGTGCACCACCAGGACTTGCGCGTCGCTTCGCGCTCAAAGCCAATTCGTCTCACCGTTTGGGGCGAGATCGGCGCCGGGGAACGCATGCGCGGCAAATTGCCGGCAGACCACGCGGCAAGAATCATGACCGGGGCACCGCTGCCGTCGGGCGCAGACTGTGTCGTTCCATTGGAGCGGATCAGGTTGGACGGCGACGACGTGCTCCTGTTCGAGCATGCGCCACGGTTCAACGATGTCCGTCAGGCCGGATCGGAGATCGGGCGCAATCAGATTGTTCTCCTCGGGGGAAGTATGATTGGTCCCGCCCAGATGGCCATGCTGGCCTTTCTCGACCGGCCGCGCGTCAGAGTCCACCGGCGCCCGCGCGTGGGCATAATCTCGACTGGCGATGAACTGGGCGCGGTGGGACAGCGGCGGCCTTATGGCCACATCCCCGACTCCAATCGCTACGGGCTGCTGGGCCTGGTGGAGTCGGCTGGATGCGTCCCAATCGACGGCGGGCGCGTCGGGGACCAACCCGCTATTCTATGGAAGAGGCTGATGAGGATTCTCCCGCGTGCGGACTTCATCATCACGTCCGGCGGAGTGTCGGTCGGAGACCGCGACGTGGTGAAAGCATTGTTCCATCAGAAGGAAGCGGTCAATTTATACCGTCTTCCGATCAAGCCGGGGAAGCCTCAGGCATTCGGCAGGATTGGCCGGACGCCATTCTTTGGTCTTCCAGGAAATCCGGTTTCCGCCATGGCTGTCTTCGACTTGATTGTCCGCCCGGCCTTACGCAAACTGGCAGGGGCCGCAAACGTCGAATCGCCCCGATGGACAGCAACTGTCACCCGTGACTTTCCCAGGAAGACACGGCAATGGGAGTTTCCGCGAGCCGCCGCCTGCGAACGCGGCGGACATTGGTTCGTCTCGCCTGTAGCATCCCAGAAGTCATCCGACCTCAAGTCGATGACCGATGCCGATGGTTACGTGATCTTGTCACCGAGTTCGCCGCCACCTGTCCGGGGCACCGACGTGGTCTTCATGCCACTGCCCACGTAGCTGGAAGCCCAACGGCCAGCCTCCTCGACCAAGATTTTTGGCTCCTTTTGCAGCATGGATTGCCGCATATTCTGCTGGCAACACGCGTAGCCGTGGCCGGATCGGCCCGATGAGCGATTCGTTTCCCAAATTGAGAACTGATCTGATCGTCACCTCAACTCCGGTGGGTGGCGAGGCGATGTACACGATCAGGGACCCGCTGACCAACCGCTTCTTCCGGTTGCGTGCGCCGGAGCACTACCTTCTGACACGCGCCGATGGAGAGACGTCGCCTGGCACGGCGGCAGCGCTGACCAGTGAACGATTTGGGATTGCGATCACAGCCGATGCGGCAACGGCGTTTTTCGCCCGGATGGAACGCCTCCTGTTCTTTGATGGGACTGCATTCGAGCGCGAATTGCCTCGTCTCCGTCACATGTCTTCGGCCGGGCGGCGATCAATCGGCACCATTCGCTTGAAAGCATTTAATCCCGATGCGCTGTTGTCGCGCTGGGTGCGCCGCGCTGGGTTCCTTTTCACCCCCGTCGGATTCGGTGTGGCCATTATGCTGATGCTCACCGCGACCGTGGTGGCAGTCGGGCAACACGGAATCTGGGGAGCCACGCTGGTGGATCTGTGGCGGCTTTCATCGATCCCCGTGCTATTCGCCGCCATCCTGCTGATCGGGGTTGTCCACGAATTCGGGCATGCGCTGACATTGAAGCACTACGGTGGATCGGTCCGCGAAATGGGCTTCCTCCTTTTGTACTTCCAACCCTGTTTCTATTGCAACCTTTCCGATTCTTACCTGCTTCCCCAGCGCCGTGCCAGAGCTTTCGTCGGATTTGCGGGGCTCTTTTTTCAGGGCGTACTGACGGCGATTTTGATCCTGATGTGGCGGGTCGCCGCTCCGGGCACATGGCCAGCGAACTTCTTGTATGCTGCCACTGCCTTCTCCCTTGGGCTGTTCCTGTTCAATCTCAACCCGATGATCCGGCTGGACGGGTATTACATCCTTGCAGACTGGCTTGGCATCCCAAACCTGCGGTCAAAGGCGCTCAGGTACTGGCGAAGCATCCTGGGAGAGTGGACAATCGGTGGACCCCCCACAACCGGGGAACTGACTCCCCGCCTCCGCCGGATCTACCACTGGTATGGAGTGGGAGCCTCCGTCTACACCGGTCTGCTTCTCGGGTGGATCCTGTATCACGTGATTCGTTTCATCAATGCGCGATGGGGGCTGGCCGGGGACTCTCTGTTCGTCGCGATCATTCTTGCGTTCGCCCTTCGATCAGGAAAACCGGCGGCCGAACCACTACCTGAGGCAGAGAGATCGAGTGGCGAGACAACCCGTGCCGGAAGGCGATGGCGCAAACCGGCAATATTCTGGAGTTGTCTGGCTCTCATCGTGATCCTGCTCGCCGTGATCCGTGCCGAAAGACACGTTGGATCAGTCTGCCGGGTCGATCCTTCGGCGCGATTTACGATTTCGGCACCCTCTCGCGACGCCATTGAGTCTGAGCTG
>JAGVEK010000194.1 GCA_020058315.1 Candidatus Zixiibacteriota bacterium | reverse complement strand
CGAGCGCGGCGTCCAGCGTCCGGATCTGCGCCATCATGGCAAGGCATCGAGGACACGAATCAATGTGGTCGCGCAACTTCGATGGGATGCCGTCAGTCCCGTGGCGCAACACCCAGTGGTCGATTCTGCGACAACTCATGGTCTTACTACCTTCTGCCGCGATGTCAACTCGCGGCTGGACCTTTCACTCACTCCTGATACGCAGGCAACCATCTGGTTGTCTGTCAACTGCCATCGCCGAGGATGTCTCCCAACTCATTCCGCAACTTCTTTCGGGCTCGCGCGAGACGCGACATGACTGTGCCAACAGATACATCAAGCGCTTGGGCGATCTCTTCGTATGTCATCTGGTCACGCGTCCGCAAGAGCAAAACTGTGCGATAAAGCGGCGGAAGTGCCTTGATTCCCCGTTCCAGTTGTTCGATCAGCCGATGGCGCCGAAAAATTGCATCCGGCTGGTTCCCCACGGCATCCTGAGAATCGACATCGGGCTTGTTTTCCTCCGCCCACTGTGTCCGGAATCGTTGCTTCCGGATCGCATTCAAAGCCACATTGGCCGTTGTTCGGCATAACCATGATCCCAAAGGCCGCTCCGGGTCGATCCGATCCAGTGCCATGTACGTTCGAACAAAAACCTCCTGGGCGACTTCATCAGCCCCATCGTGGGACCGCACTACGTTGTAAGCCCACCGGTAGACATTGCGCTGGTGGCGCCGGACCAGTTCGTCATACGCGAAGCGGTCGCCGACTTGCGCCGCGCGAATGAGATCGGATTCGCTCGTCTCGATCTGGTCCTCTCGACGCTCACCACACATGGATTACCGCTGTCGCCCCGGTTTATTCCCCAGAATCCGCTGATTCTAAATCAAACAGGGAGAACCTCGCCATCGATGATCTCGAACACAATCGCCAGGCCAAAAGCTCCCACGCCGTCCGCTCTGGCAAAGGCGAAGTCCTTATCGCCCATTCAGTTTCGTAGCACGCACGAATACCGTTCACGAGGCCTTCCGGTCCGAACCTGCTGGCCTGATCACGAGATTTCTTCATGAAGTATGGCTTGATTCCCGTCAGTTGTGACGCCGTAACATCATTTGGTTCATTGAGTTCAAGCAATTTTAGCAAGCGTGTCAGCAAACTGGCCAAGCTGGATAACCAAATGGGAGGATAGTCGTCGCTTGCGAAAAGAGATCTTACGATCGCCAGGGCGCGGCCCAGATCTGCGGCTGCAGCTGCGTCAAGGAGGAGGAAAACGCTGTGCATCCCCTCACCGGCCAGCAGCGGTTCGATATCGGCGACTTCAACTCTACGCTGCCGCCCGATGAAGAAAGTTGCTCTTTCGATCGTCTGACGGGTCGCAAACAGATCGTCGCCGTAAGTGGAAGCCAGCAGATCGGCTGCGGCTGGGGACAGATGCCAGCCAAACTCCCCCGCAATCCGTTGCGCCCATCCCGGAAGTTTTTCGGGGTAGATGGCCGGGAATTCCTCCACCAGGCTCCACGTACTGATCGTTTTGACCCACTTCTTCCGCTTATCGAGTTCTGAGGCGGTCACAAGTGTCTTGGTTGTCGGACCGAACTGTTTCAATATCTTCAGCAGCCGCTCCATTTGGGGCTCCGTTGCCCGGTTGACATCCCGGATGAGAACCAGGCGTGTTTCGGCGAACATCGGTATAGTCGCGCCGATGTCGAGTAACCGATCGAAATCGATCTTCGGAGTTTGAAACGTGTCGACTGGGACTTTCCCGTGCTTCTGCCAGGTCGCTTTCCAGCTCTCTGCGGCATCCCAGAGCACATAGGGATTCGCGGCAAAGATCAAATAACGCTCGCCGAAACGCCCCTTTGCCCGATCTTCAGAAAATCCCATGGCCGAATCTCGTCACATCAACACCACCAGAACATAGGCCAGAGACTCGCTGTTTCCAAGCGAGAACCCGAAGTCGGCACGGATCGATCTCGGTCGGCACTGCTTCAGGTGCCGCGGGTCTTCAGACCCGTGTCTTCCCCCGCGGATCCACGGCTTCCGAGAGCCGTGGCGCCGCCATGAGGAGATCGCCGCAGGTGTCAAAAGATGGCTGTCACTAATCGGCAGGAGCAGAGTGCTTGGCCGGGTTCTCAATCTTGGGAACCAAGTCGAGGGCGTAGGGGATCTTGTTCTTGAAGATGCGCGCCATGTTGCAGAACGGCTCCAATTCCTTACGGCAGTAGAGGCGGTCGTTGACCTGATTGACCACAGTGAAGGAATCTCCAAAGATCTGAACTGTGCGCTCCTTGAATAACTGCGGGTTGATCTCAATGAATTCGAGCAGCGCCAGGAGGCTGGCGTATTCACACGTCGCCGCGCTCCCCCGGTAGCGGGCCCGGAACGTGATATTCAGTTCGGGGATGCAGAACGAAACGACTCCATCCCCAGTCTCTTCCGGTGTACCCGGTTTCTCAGCATAGAAGTAGCAGCGCATGTCGGTGCCTCCTTGGGTCCCAGGCATGCGACTTCGCAAAGCTGGTGCCTGCCGACCTCAGTGGGAGGGACATGTGTTCTCTGGTCTGGATCAGTCGAGGGCAGTAAAGCATTCCGATTGTGGGACACCACGTTACGGCTCAGCAGTCGGCTCCGGATTCGAACCCCCATGCATTCTCCGATGGTGATGGAGCCCCGGGATGTCCGCTGCTCGGCGATCGATGTGCAATTGCTTGCGTAGAATGCGCGCTGATTGGATGGGTGCGAGGCCGACCGTGACAGGGTGCCAGGAAAGTCCGGACTATGTCAGTCCGGGCAAAAGGGTCGTAGATTTACGTTGGAGTCCTGCGCGACGAGGGCTCAAAGGCCCTTCGCCACCGCTTCGGCGATTTCCAGGGTAGTATTCATCCCGCCCATGTCGTATGTCCGGACTCTGCCTTCCATGATGACCCTGGCAATCGACTTCTCCAACCGGCTCGCCATTGACGTTTCACCGAGCCAGTCCAGCATCAACTTGACGGTCAAAAGCGTCGCCATTGGGTTGACCTTGTACTGACCCGCATACTTCGGCGCTGATCCATGGGTCGGCTCGAATACCGCGTAATTGTCCCCGATGTTGCCCGACGATGCGAACCCCAGTCCACCCACGAGCTGAGCACACAGATCCGAAATGATGTCGCCGAACATGTTCGATGTCACCATGACGCCGTAATCTTTCGGGTTCTTGAT
>JAGVEK010000203.1 GCA_020058315.1 Candidatus Zixiibacteriota bacterium | reverse complement strand
TCCCCAAGCAGGTTTCCGACGAAGAGAAAGTCGACATTTTCCGAAGCATCGTGGCGGAGATGATTCACTGTTTTATCGGATCGGGCCTGCATTGCAAGCAGGATGGTAATCGCTACGAGATCCGGAAGCCAGGCGGCAGTTGGTGGCGACGAGACGGAGGGCCCTGGAGATTAGAGGTCGTCGAAGGGGACGTTCGCGAGGCAGCCCAGCGCCTGACTCCCGGCGCGGTCCAAGTGTTGCTCAGTCTTTGGGAGATCCCTGATGACGTCCGGCGGCTCTTACAGTCCCAGGGCACCATGTGGATAGAGATCGCGAAGAAGGAGCAATCTCGGTGGTCGAATGACCTGGGCGACGAGGTATCCGAGTTTTTCAAGAGATACGGCGTTCGTACCCTCCGTGTCTCTACCCCTCCCTTGACTCCGTAAGGCTATGCACCACTATGATTTGGTCTGAGTTAGCTAAGACAGGCGTTCTTATCCCTGAAGTGGGAATCGGGACGTGGAACTACCATGCGGGACCCGGTCCCTTGCGGAAGGGACTGGAGTCCGGAGCGTTGTTCATTGACACGGCGGAGTCCTATGGGACCGAACCCGTCGTCGGCGAAGCCGTGAGAGGCATCCGCGACCGGGTGTTCATCGCCACCAAGGTATCACCTCAGAATCTTCATCGTACCAACCTGCGTCAATCAGTGGATGCCAGCTTGCAGCGGTTGGGCGTCGACATGATTGACCTGGTGCAGCTTCATGAGCCCAATCCCTCAATCCCGATTGACGAAACGATGGGAGCGGTCGCAGACCTGATGGATGTCGGCAAGATCCGGTTTGCCGGTGTCAGCAATTTCTCGGTGATCCAACTCCGAGAGGCCCAAAAGGCCTTGGGCAGATACCCCATCGTCTCCAATCAGGTTCGGTACAACCTCATCGATCGCACCATTGAGAAGGAGATGTTGCACTACTGCCAGGCCAATCACGTGACCGTGATTGCCTACTGCCCGCTGGCTCGCGGTCTCGACCGCATTCGCGATTGTGACCCCAGCGGCGTGATTGATGAACTGGCGCGAATGACGGGCAAGTCGCCCGCGCAGATCGTCATCAACTGGTGCCTCTGCAAGGATGGAGTCGTTGCCATTCCCAAGGGCAACTCGACGGAACACATCCTCGACAATTGCGGTGCTTCGGACTGGCGTTTGAGCCAGGAGCAGCTCTCGCTGCTCGATTCGAGAATTCAATATCGGCGACGGAGTCGATTCGACATGATGGTCAGGCAATGGATGCCCAGCCCCCTTCAGTCGTTCGCGGTCCGTGCGGTGAACGCGTTACCACGGGGGTTGCGCCGGCGGGCTCGTTAGGCCCTTTTCTCATGCGCCTGGAACCAAAATGGCTGATGCTCGCGACGCTGGGTGTGGCGCTGACATTCGTCTTGACGATTCACGATTTCCTGGCGATCAGTCGACCTGTAAACGGAGACATTCTTGTTGTCGAGGGGTGGATCTGGAGATCGTCCGCCGTGAAGGAGGCCGCAGAGGAGTTCAATCGAGGACATTACAAGTGGCTCGTGACAGTGGGAGAGTCGTTGGAGGACAACGTGGGAGCTTTCGCTCAAAGAGATCCGGCGGTGCTTGCCGCGAAACGGCTCCGAGAATATGGTGTTGATGAAGACTTAATCGTTGTGTTGCCGGGTCCCAATGTGCCACGACATCGAACGTATGCGTCAGCCTTGATTCTGAAGGAGTGGTTGGCAGGGTCCAAGATCGAGACGACGGGCGTGAACGTCTTTACTCTCGGCGCGCACGCGAGAAAAAGCCTTGTGTTGTTTCAACGGGTCCTGGGAGCGGAGACGAGAGTCGGGGTGATCGCGGGAAGGGACGATAGCTACAATGCACAGTGGTGGTGGCTGTCGCCTACAGGAATCTACGTGGTTATGCGAAAGACACTTGGATACCTGTATGCAGTGTGTTGGCCGCTCCCTCAGAATCTCACGGTCTCTTCTGAGTCACCCCTTCGTCCGACCGGCAGAATCATCATGCCTGGCGGGTGATTTCATCCACCGGCTCTAGCAGCAGTGCGGCCAGGTGCAGGTATCGGGTTGCCTTTCGCTTGGAATCGATCATGTCGTAGACGCGGACGACTTGATCGGCCAAGAGTCCTACGACGGCCGCCACATCGGGGGCGGGGACACCGGAGTTCTTGCCCAGGAGGCACAGGTCGAAGGTTGCAAGCGGAACCGAAAAGTAGAACTCTTCCTGGGACTGGGGAAGGGAATAGGTATCGGTGGTGGGCGGGCGGCTTTGGATCTCCTTGGGGATGCCGAGACACGCTGCCAGTTGGTACACCTGCGACTTATAGAGATGGGCAATCGGCTTCAGATCCGCCAGCCCGTCCCCGCCCTTGACGAAGAATCCCTGGTCATACTCCAGCCGGTTCGGCGTCCCCACAACGGCATATTGGAGCCGGTCGGCGTGGTAGTACGCCATCATTTGCCGGGTCCGCTGCTTGAAATTGGTGGCCGCGACGACGCCCAAGTAGGCGTCCCTGCTTAGCCGAGCCCGGCGCTCCTCTCCCTCCGGCGAGCGGACCACCACCGAATAGAGCGCGTAACCGGCTCGGCCGAGCAAATCGGGCAAGACAATCTTGCACTTCCAGTTCGCCGCGTATTCCGGGATGACCTGGCGGATGGCGGCGTCGGCGCGCTACTGGTCGCGC
>JAGVEK010000465.1 GCA_020058315.1 Candidatus Zixiibacteriota bacterium | reverse complement strand
GGCTCAAGACCCCACCATATGCGTCGTCCCGCCAAGCGGGACTTGCTCTTGGTGGGCCACCTTGGACAATCGGAAAAGCCAGATTGTTTATTCTTCGCGGGTAGGGTGCGTGATACACGCACCGCTTTTTCTCACGATCGGGGCGTAGCACCGCTCAGGCCGCGACGGCGCCATGGCATTTCTTGTATTTCTTGCCTGATCCGCAGGGACAGGGGTCATTACGTCCGACTTTGGTGTCGACGCGGCGCAAAGGCTGCTTCTTCCCGGCAGTGCGCGCTTCCTCATCGGTTCCACTGTAGCCCATGGCGGAAGCCTCGGCGTGGATCGCCTGCATCCGCCGGGGCTCGATCGTTTCTTCCATTGGCGGGGGCTGGGAGATCTGGAGACGATAGATCATCTCGACGGTCTCGCGGTCGATGGTGTCCATCAACAGGGAGAACATCGCGTAGGCTTCCTTCTTGTATTCGATGAGCGGATCGCGCTGGCCATAAGCGCGCAGGCCGATGCCGGTCTTGAGCTGATCCATCTCGTAGAGATGCTCTTTCCAACGCTCGTCGATCACACGCAGCATGGCAAAGCGCTCGAGCTGGCGCATGACACCCGGAGTCAGGGCCGTTTCCTTGTTGGCGTGGACCGCCAGCGCCTGTGTTCTGATGCGCTCTCGCACCCCGTCACGGTTGAGTTCTTTGACCTCGGGAGCATTGAAGTTGATATCAACCATCATGGTCTTGATCAACTCCACGCGGAGCGTGCCGGTATCCCAGGCGTCCGGGGCGGCATCGGCCAGGCAGTACTGATCGACAAGCCGCTCGGCGACTGTCTCGATCAAGCCAATGGCCTCCTCGCGCAGATCGTCCTGCTCCAAGCACAGCAAACGGCGGTTGTAAATCACTTCGCGCTGCTGGTTCATGACGTTGTCGTATTCGAGCAGGTGTTTGCGGATGCCAAAGTTCTGGCCCTCGACACGTTTCTGGGCACGCTCAATTGCGCGCGTGACCATCGAATGCTCGATGACCTCGCCCTCCTGGAGTCCGAGCCTGTCCATGATACCGGCGATCCGTTCGGACCCAAACAAGCGCATCAGGTCATCTTCGAGTGATAGATAGAAACGCGATGATCCCGCGTCCCCCTGGCGTCCGGCTCGGCCGCGCAACTGGCGATCGATACGACGGGCCTCGTGGCGTTCGGTGCCGATGATGTGCAGCCCACAGGGGACGGCATCATGACATTTCAGCTCGCCAATCAGCGGGCACACTTCCTCGGTCTCGTTGGATTTGAGGACCAGGGCGCAGTTTGGGTGTTTGACCACGCCCGAACCCAGCTTGATGTCGGTGCCGCGTCCGGCCATGTTGGTGGCAATGGTCACATGGCCGGGCTCACCGGCACGGGCGACAATCTCAGCCTCCTGCTGGTGATATTTGGCGTTGAGAACGGCGTGCGGGACGCCCACGCGTTTCAACATGCGCGACAGAGTCTCGGAGACTTCGACGGTCACGGTGCCGACGAGCACCGGGCGTCCGGCGTTGTGCTGCCGGGCGATCTCCTCGATGATGGCGTTGTATTTCTCCCGGCGTGTGCGGTAGATGACATCTTCATAGTCGATGCGGCGCACCGGTTCGTTGGTGGGTATCGCGGTGACATCGAGCTTGTAGATTTCATAGAACTCACCCGCCTCGGTGACGGCCGTCCCGGTCATTCCCGCGAGTTTCTTGTAGAGACGGAAGTAGTTCTGGAGAGTGATCGTGGCGAGGGTCTGAGTTTCCGCCTCGATCTTCACTTTCTCCTTGGCTTCGATGGCCTGATGCAGCCCTTCGGAGTAGCGGCGGCCGGGCATGAGGCGGCCGGTGAATTCGTCAACGATGACGACCTTGCCATCTTGCACAACGTACTCAACATCCTTCTGGTAGAGCGAGTGGGCCTTGAGAAGCTGGGAGACAATGTGGACCTTCTCGGACCGTTCGGCGTGGACGTTGAACAGATCGTTCTTGGCCTTGGCTTTCTGGATTTCGTCGAGATCTTCGCGCTCGTCGAGTTCGGCGACACCGGTGCCGATGTCGGGAATTTCGAAGAGGGCCTGCTCGTCGGGACGGAGGAAGTTGATTCCGTTATCGGTCAGATCGATGGTATTGTCGCGCTCATCGATGGCGAAGAGGAGATGTTCATCGATTTCGGGCATGCGCTTATCGCGCATGAAATCCGATTCGGCACCCTGAATCGCGCGTTTGACGCCGGCTTCTTTCATGAATTTCAGGAACCGGTTGTTCTTTGGGGCACCGCGCTTGACCGCGAGGAGCTTGACTGCGGCCTCGTACTCCTCCCCTGCCTCGAAGAGCTTCATCCCCTCGTCGACAAGCTGGTTGGTGATCTCGCTCTGCTTGCGGTTCAGACGTTCGACCATCTCGCGCATGTCTGAATAACGCGACATGTCGGTCCGGCCGGTCGGGCCGGCGATGATCAGCGGCGTGCGGGCCTCGTCGATCAAGACCGAGTCGACCTCGTCGACAATCGCGAAGTTGAATCCGCGCTGCACGCGGTCTTCGACGCGGACGGCCATGTTATCGCGGAGGTAGTCGAAACCGAATTCGTTGTTGGTCCCGTACGTGATGTCGCAGTTGTACATCTCGCGGCGGGTCGGCGGATCCATATCGTGCTGGATGCAACCGACGGTCAGCCCGAGGAATTGGTAAATTTGTCCCATCCACTCCGAATCGCGCCGGGCGAGATAGTCGTTGACGGTCACCAGGTGGACGCCTTTGCCCTCGAGGGCGTTGAGGTAGATCGGCATGGTGGCCACGAGGGTCTTGCCTTCACCGGTCGCCATCTCGGCAATCCTGCCCTGATGGAGGACGACGCCACCAACCACTTGCACGTCGTAGGGGATCATGTCCCATGTGTATTTGATCCCGACGATGTCGAAGGTCCGGTCCTTGAGACGGCGGCAGGCGTCCTTGGCAGCGGCAAAGGCCTCCGGCAGGATATCGTCCAGAGTTTCGCCTCCGGCGAGCCGGCGCTTGAATTCATCGGTCTTGGCGCGCAGTTGCTCGTCGGTCAGCGACTGATAATCTTCGTAATGTTGAGTGGCTGCCTCAACAATCGGCTCGATGCGACGAACGTCGCGGCCGTGCTTGGAGCCGAAAAGCTTGGTCAGGAGTTCTTCAACGAACGACATAGTGGTCTTCTTCTGTGCGTGTTACCCGAATGGGTCGTCCCCGAGACGGTGGGCGCATCCCACCCGGCGTATCCTCGTCCATGATCCAAGCTTCTGACTTTCTCAAAATTCCGTTCGCCCTTCGAGAGCGCGGATGACCGTGTTGGCATCGGCATACTCGACGTCGCCGCCCATCGGCAGGCCGCGTGCGATGCGTGAGACTGTAACCCCCAGGGGCTTGAGCACTTTTGCCAGGTAAAGTGCCGTGGTTTCTCCTTCGGGAGTCGGGTTTGTCGCAATGATGATTTCGGTGATGCCATTGTTCTTCACACGTGCCACGAGATCGGCGATTTTCAGTTCGTCCGGGCCAATCCCATCCAGCGGCGAGAAAACCCCGCCGAGAACATGGTACACACCACGGAAGGAACCGGCACGTTCGAAAGCGACAACATCATGCGGTTCCTCCACTACACAAATGAGCGAGTGGTCGCGATCGGCGCCGCGGCAGATCGGGCAGGGGTCGTCGTCGGTCACATTGAAGCACGATGAACAGAACTGGATCTTCTCTTTGACGGCAATGATGGCGTCTACCAGAGCCCTCGCATTGTCGGCGGGCGCTTGCATCACGTGGTAGGCCAGGCGATAGGCAGTTTTCTTGCCGACGCCGGGGAGGCGGGCAAACTGGTCGATGAGGCGTTCCAAGGTTGCGGATGTGTTGGCCATGGTGTGGTGTTACCTTAGGATGCGACAGGGATCCCCAAAGAGAGACCGACAGTCATTCGCATGCATTCGTCCGTTGGTTAGAACCCCATTCCCGGCATTGGCAGGCCGCCAGTGAGCTTGGACATCCCCTGGGTTTGAAGCTCAACGGCGCGTTGCTGGGCCTGGTTGATCGCGGCGCAGATGAGCTCCTCGAGCATCTCCACATCATCCGGCTTGACGACCTCGGGATCGATCTTGAGTTCGAGAATCTCGCGTTTTCCATTCAGCACAGCGAGGACCATCCCGCCGCCGGAAGTCCCTTCGACACGCTCGTTTTCGAGACTGGCCTGGAGCTTCTCCATCTCGGCCTGCATTTTCTGGACTTGCTTGAACAACTGGTCGATGTTCTTCATAGTGATGCGTCCTTGTCCGCTGGGCTATCACCCAACGATCTCGCCATCGAAACGGCGCATAATCTCCTGCAAATTGTGATCCGAGAGCGCCGGGTCATCTGACGGGGCGGCTGACGGTGAACGGGATCCCGCAGAGGGTGAGTTCAAGCGGGTCGCATTCGAATCCTTCACATGGATCACGACCCTGATGCCGGAGCCCAGCGCACGCGCGATTTCGGCGTTGATCAGATCACGTATTGATTTCTGCTTCAACTGCTGCTGGTGGAAGGGAGAGCCATTGTAGACATTGAGGTCCACCGCCCCCGGCCCAGTCCGGACCAGTTGCGCGTGACCCAGGATCGCGCGGAGCGTTGGACGAGTCTTGCAGATGGCATCGAGGACCGGTGCGAAGTCCACCAGAGCACCGTGGGCCTGGTTGGACACGGGCTCATCCATGATCGCCACGGCAGGATTGGGCGCGGTCGACGATCGTTCTTCGGTCGGCATGGGCCGTACCGGAATCGTTTGAGGCGCTCGTGGTGACGGAGGAGGAATCGCCAGTTCCATCATCCCAGACGTGGTGTCACTCTGAATGCCTGATGCGGGCACAATCCCCACGGAGGGCTGCCGTGACGCGATGGGTGGAGCGGTCACAGGGGGTGAATCGTTCCGAGCTTGAAGGCGATCGAGAACGCGACGGATATCGATGGAGCGATCCATGCGCGCGCAACGCATCAACAGGAGTTCGACCTCGAGCCGGGGCTGCGCTGCCTTCTTATAGCGATTGTCCTGTTCGATCGTCATTCTCAGCAAGCGAAGCAGGTCGTTTTCCTCGAACGCCGGTGCAGCGGCAATGTAGCGCGCCATTGCATCTTGATTCAACGATTCATCGGTGAAGCGAGAACCCAGCGACCGTGCGAAGAGCAGCCGTTTGAGATGTTCGGTCATCTGCTTGAGGAGCTGGTGGAAATCCCGGCCGGCGTTCGACACCTGAGTGAGAATATCGAGTGCATTCGCCGGATCGTATTCTGCGAATGCATCAGTCAGGCTGAAGAGAACTGAGAGATCCACAAGGCCCAGAGCCTCATGAGCGAGGTCTGTCGTGAGTCTCCCACCCGCGTAACCGACGAGCTGGTCGAGCAGGGACTGACCGTCACGAAGGGAACCGGCGGCTTCAGTCGCGATGATGTCGAGGGCGCCGTCGTCGATGTCGATCGATTCGGCGGCGGCGATGCGCCCGAGCGTCTCGCGAAGGCCGCGATGCGAGACCAGGTGAAAGTCGAAACGCAGGGTACGTGAGCGAACGGTGGCAGGGACTTCATTGGGTTCGGTGGTGGCCATCATGAAGATAACCGACGGTGGCGGCTCCTCAAGGGTCTTCAGCAGCGCATCAAAAGCCTGGTCCGACAACCGGTGCACTTCGTCGATGATGTAGATTTTGTACCGTGCGGCGGCCGGAACGTAGCGCGCGGATTCCCGCAGGTCGCGGATGTTGTCTACACCGGTGTTTGAAGCGGCGTCGATTTCGAGAACATCGAGACACGAACCGTTGGTGATGCCACGGCAAGTCGGGCAGGCGTTGCAGGGAACCGGGGACGGGCCCTTCTCACAATTGAGCGCCTTGGCCAGGATGCGGGCAGTCGTGGTCTTGCCGGTGCCACGCGGCCCGCAGAGGAGGTAGGCATGATGGACTCGCCCGGCGGTGATGGCATTCTGCAGAGTCTGGGTGACCTGGGGCTGCTCCACGACGTCTTCGAACGTCTGTGGCCGCCATTTTCTTGCGAGTGCTTCGTAAGTCACGATCGATCCTCGTGCAAGCGGGTTATC
Organism: Candidatus Zixiibacteriota bacterium; assembly: GCA_020058315.1. Lineage (GTDB taxonomy): Bacteria > Zixibacteria > MSB-5A5 > WJJR01 > WJJR01 > JACRMA01. The sequence continues at coordinate 1,569 of JAGVEK010000465.1, read as the reverse complement.
AGGGAGCTGGTCGCCGCGAGCTGGACGGGATGGACGCAATGGACAAGATGGACGAAGTGGACGAATCTAGTACGAGACACGGTCATAATCATTGTCCGGATTGCCTTTCTCTCACCATGCTTCCACCGAGCCGATCAATAAAGGGTTCGTGCACCCGCCGTCGACCCCGGCCAATGGGACAGTTCAGATCGCCGACTCCGGCCGAGCGACCTTGCGGCACACGAAAATCAACGCCGACCGCTGCTACCTTCCGGTCCTGACGGGGTTAAGCATCTTTCCGTTGCGCAAGACCCGGCCCTCAACATCGACAAGTCTGCTCTGTGGTCCACCGTCCTGACGGGCCTCGGGCGGTCTTCAGCCCCGGTATAGCGGGTTCCGGGTACAGGGCACCGCTGACTCCCCGCCTAGCACGAACCCGGTGGATTATACGACGGCAAAAAGGCCGGGACAAGGGCAATGGGGAGGGTTGAAGGAGCCGGGCGAAGACAAGCTCCGCATAGTGCCTCACCCGAAGGGCGAGAAGAATCGTGGACTCTGCTTCGGCCACCAGCCGACGGGGACTCGGATTGCCGACTCAGCCTCGTGAATCGTTGACGTGGACCGATGCGTTGCAGGCCGTTTGAAGCAATCCCACCCTTCGAGCGGGGCACCAAATGTGCGCAGGCACACACCCGGCGGCCCGGTGGAGGATTTTTTCTCGGCACGAGGACATGATCGTTCGTATACTAATTGTATGCGGCGACTTGGCACGGTTGGGGTTCTGCTGGTGGCCATTTCTTCTTTTCTGGCCTTTCAGGCCATGTGCCGTCCGTTTTTCCTTTGTATCGAACGGACATGCGAAATCGGCGGCGGGCTGAAAACGTCTTTGGTGGCGTGTGTGGCACCAGAACCCACCGAGACGGGCCCGAGCGATGCGAACGGGAACAACTGCGCGCCCCACGGATGTCGGGGCAGGGGTTCCCCGTCTGGACCGCGCGGAATGGACGATTTGGACGACATGGACTGCGGTGGACAACCTGCGGCGGCCAAAGGCCCAGGATCCTGCGCTCCCGAGGTTGACTTCGCCTCCACACAGAGTTGCTGCGAATCAGAGGGTCTTCCCGCCAGGAGAGGGAAATGCCCCCACCGGGTCATGTCGTGCATTTACTGCATCCCGGCCCGGTTCATCTGGGAACCCGCACCGCTGAACGCTGTTCGACAATCGGATGGCGTCAATCACCCCGCGATTCTTGCGACAGTTGCCTTGACTGAGGCCGACCGTGTGAGTCGGCTGGCCCACGCACATTCACCACCAGGAATCCCGCCGGCTGAGACGGGATTCGACCGGCGTATCGCAATCTGTTCATTCCTCCTATGAGCCGTTCGACCATTGCCGTCAATTGACAGCCGGACGGATGTTGTTCGGCACACAGGTCGAACCATTTTTGCAAGAGGTATTCTCGTGGTCTCAAAGAACCGTACTCTGCGTGTATTCGTTGTCGCGTTTGTTGCGGCATTGTTTCTGACATCCGGTCTTGCCATGGCAGCCGGGAATTGCGATCCGGCGAACTGCAAGACGGCTTGCAAGGC
>JAGVEK010000039.1 GCA_020058315.1 Candidatus Zixiibacteriota bacterium | reverse complement strand
GAGGTTGATAAAGCGATCAATGATCTGCCGGAGGACTTTCGCATCGTGGTGGTAATGGCATTCATCGAGGGTCTGGCGTACGAGGAGATTTCCGAGGCATTGGATGTTCCGATGGGGACGGTCAAGTCGCGGCTCCATCGGGGGCGGAAGCTGCTCCAGAAGTCACTCTATATGTATGCCAAGAAAGCGGGTGTGCTGCCGTCCTTGTAGGCCGGAGTTCCCGGCTCGGCGACGGGACAAGGGTTTCATTGTGAACGTTTTCCTAAAGAAACTGGATCGATCGTTCATCCCGTGCACGGCCCATTCTGGCGCCGTGAATACAGCAGTGGGTCTATTGAGAGCAGGAGATACGGGTGGAAGATAGTAGAGACATGGGGCATAAACACACGATAGACTGCCGCGCCGCGCTGGCTCAGTTGTACGATTACATCGACGGCGAGCTGGATTCTGTCGATCGTGATGCGTTTCAGGCCCATCTCGAAGCCTGCCGACCCTGTCTCTCGTACTACGAGTTTGAGCGGTTCTTCACCCAGTTTGTGAAGCGTCATGCGCCTCAGCCCTGTGTGCGGGCGGAATTCAAGGCGAGTTTGATGGCCCGGCTCTCGGAGGAGCGCTGTGTCCTCGAACCCGCCATCGGCGGGCCGGTGCAGACGCCGGCATCCCGTTTCGCTTTCTTCATGCCTCGATTTGCAGTGGCGGCGGTTGTTGTTCTCGCGGTTGGCGTTGCGACCTGGTGGATGGGGCATCGATCGTCCAATGGCGTCAACTGGCCGCTTTTGGCCGGCTACCATCAGGGCATGTCGGAAGTGGAAGGGGATGGCCTTGACACAACGGATTTTGCCGTGGCCCGTGCCTTCCTTGTATCGCGTCTGGGGTCGTCGATCGAGGATGTCCTGCCACGCCGGATGCCGGCCGGGCTGGTTTGCGAGGCCGCCTGCGTCCTCCCCTGGGGTTCAGACAGGCTGGCCCAGTTCGAATGGCTCCACGGCTCCGAGAAGATTTCGATGTTCATCGTCCCGATCGATACCATGGAGCTGGTCATGGAACCGGAGAACCGCCCGCGAATCGCTTTCGAGGATCGCGATTATCACATGTTGAACTGTGATGGTGTCAAGGGGCTGTGCTGGAGGGTCGGACCCAGAGATTGTGTCGAGGCGAGTCCGAAGTCTCACATCGTTGTGGTGATGGGAGCGGCGAGTTTCGATACGATCCTCGCATGGGCCGAGTCGATCCGCCATGGCGACAGTCTCTCCCCGGGTAATCCCGGTGCCGCCCCAGGCACCGGTATCGGCAACTAATCGCGAAGAGCCATGGATGTGCTGTGTGGCGCCCGCCGCCGCGGACAGCCGGCCGCGTTACGCAGGCGCGCTTCGCAGGCGAGGGCGCCTGCGCCACATTTTGTGGAACCGGGCGCAGGTTGAGGATTTTGTAGCATAGCCCCTTGTGGGCGTTGTGGGATTCTGCTCAGTTGCTTCGCCAAAGCGGAGGGGGCTGGTGTCCACGGAGAACGGGCACGGGGCCCTTGCTACAGACACTGGTCGCTGCTCTGCTGTTCCGGCGGGCGCCACAAAGAGTCGTGTCGGCGTCCCGAGGTCGGTCTGCGGTGTTTTTTGACAAGATCTGGCCCCGTTTTGGGGTCAGAGAGGTTCTGAGCCCAAAACAGGGCCATTCAGGCGCAACCGTTAGTCTGGCTTGGCTCTACCCCTGCCGACTTAAAGCCGCCGTTTTTCTGGTGGCCATAACCGACCGCCCTGTTTCAGGTTGAGCCAGATTTTTTTGTTTAGGCCAAAAAAAGTCTTGCGGGGGGGGGGTGCCCCTATGATATTTGCCGCCCAAGTTGGGGCGGCTGTTAATCTAAGGAGGGTCGAGTTCCCAACAGTAAGTGGTTTAAGTCAGTCGGTCGAGACACCGATAGAACCAAGTGGCCCAAGCCCCATAAGGGTTGGTGGGCTGCCCATAGTTTTTATGGCGAAATTAGTCTTGACACCAACGGGGCATGATGTGTACGGTGGGAACCATCAATCGCCGTCGACGCGGCCTGCCGAGCGCTGGGAAGGGCAACGGTCAAAGTGTCGGCAGGGCAAAGTGTGTCGGACTACGGTGATTGAGACGGGTGATCAGAGAGCGCCAGGCGGATACGCGACGAGCGAAAACGTGAAGGCGCCAGTGGCCGGCGGAAGTCAGAAGACGACGGCTGCAACCCTGTCGAGGACTCAAGTGTTTCTCGCTTTGAAAGCGGGATAGATGGAGTTAACGGGTGTTGGGCGAAGGCCATTGAGCTGATTGCTGATTGGCGATGGCCGGCAGAAAGAGGCGAAACCAAGGAGGGTCACGCCAAGTCGGGGCACCACAATTCTGGTTGAGCCCTAAAACTTTTTTTCGGATCATACAGCCGCGTGCCGACCAACTCCCCGTTTCAGACGGGATTGGAAAGCCCGACCGAAGTGCGGCGGTCGAATCAAGCGGCATCAGGTGAATCCAGAACGACTTTTGATCGGCCACTAAACTGGGGGGACCATGCATGAATCGACTGCGGTGAACGGTTTTTTATCTTTTGATTTTCATAGGCGTGCAAAGAAGCAAAGAATGGATGTTTCATATTCAGGTTCAGGAGGAGGAAAGAAAATCAACATGTCACTGAACACAAGTTTTGCGCAGGCGTCCCGCCTGGATGGCGGGACAAACTCACCTCAGAAGGGGGGGGCGCGGATGAAATCAATCCGATGGATAGGATGGGTGGCTCTGGTCGCCCTGTGTGTAATGCCGCTGGCGGCAGCGCCGGCGTGGGCGGCCCCGAATTTCACGGGAACGCCGTTGAACGGGGCGGTTCCTCTGACCGTCACGTTTACCCCCACCGGTGTAACCGGGACGCCGGATTCCATCACCTGGAACTTCGGTGATGGCGGATACGCCAGCGGGGCGGGTGTCAAGGTGCACGCGTATAATGACGCGCCGCAGGACTTCGACGTCAGAATGAGCG
>JAGVEK010000040.1 GCA_020058315.1 Candidatus Zixiibacteriota bacterium | reverse complement strand
TGGTGCCGAGCCGACGCTTCCAGACGAAATAGCCGGTCAGGAGGGGCAGTACGAAGAGACTCAGGTTGCGTGCATAGAAGTTGCCGTTCTCCTCCAGTTGCATCCCGAAGAGTGCGGGCAGCTTGATGAGCACGGCCGCAGCGACCGCAAGAGAAAAGGCGACGAATGCATCCGATCGCACTCCCACTCCCGGCTCCCTCGAATCCGAGGGGAGAACGACGAGCTGCTTCCAGAGGCGGTCCGAGTGCTCGCGCGCGAACTCCCGTGAGAGGGCATCGAGGCTGCCCATGCGCTTTACCGCCACCAGGAATGCTTCGTCGGTGGCGAGCCCCGCGTCGACCAGGACCGCTATCTGCTCGCGCAGATGGTCTTCCAGCTCCGCCACGTCGACGGAGTGGATCGCCTGCCGGCGGCGAAGATAGCTCCGCCACTGGTCGATCTGGTCCTCGAGCGATTGCGCATGACCCGGGGTCGTCATCGTTCAGGCTCCCTGGGGAAGTGGCGCGGCCGGCGCCGGGTGGTTGGCCGGGTTGGGAATGGGGATCGCAGACCAGAGGCCCCGCAGCGTCGCGTCCACCGCCTGCCATTGCCTGCGTTCCTCCGCGAGCTGAGCGCGGCCGCGGGACGTGATCCTATAGTACTTGCGGCGGCGTCCGCTCTTTGCGACTTCCCACCGCGCCTCGACGTGGCCGAGCCGCTCGAGCCGGTGCAGAACGGGGTACAGCATGCCGTCCGTCCACTCCATGCGCCCTCCGGACAACTCCCGAACCCGCTTGATGATGGCGTAGCCGTAGCTGTCCTCTTCGGCCAGGATCGCCAGGACGATCGGGGTCGAGGAAGCGGCCATCAGGTCCTTGTTGATCTCCATGGTCTCTCGCCTCGTGCGGCACTCAGGAACCAGAACCAGGCGTACCTGGCAGCACTATACATTGTTCTGCTATGTATGTCAAGGGGTGATCTGACCCCTGTTATGCACCAGGTCCAACGATCTTCAGCCATTGATCAGAGTCCCAGGCCCAAAGCTCAAACGCCGTACTCTGAAGATCCTTCCAGGCCGAATGATGCGGAATCAAAGCGACCTGAAGTCCCCCAACATTAGCACGCGCAATAATTGCCAGCGTGTTGAGATAGTCCGCTGTGTCGTCGACAAGTGCTCCGATGAACAGCTTGTCGTCTGCATTGCTCAAAACCAAACTGTAGAAACTGTCCCACTCGACGCTCAGCACAGTGTCCGGTTCTCGCTCGACCACTAGATGGCATAAGACGTTACAGATCATTATTTCCTTCTCATAAGCTTCTACGGAGGTAGTGCTAATGCGGAATTCCACGCCAGACTTCAGTTCATTGCGGCTTCTATAGCAGGAGGTGAATGAATATATCCCAGGATGCTTCACCGAGCAACTATGGCGGAGTCCGCGGTCAAGGTGATTGACAAAGATCATGTGAGCTGAGTTACGTATCCTTTGCCGGGCGTTCTCAGAGGGGCTCGGAATCCGCGCAGCAAGCGCCGCCGCCTTCAGCGCATTGGAGATTATTGGTGCATAGTTCATTCTCGCCTTCTTTTGAGACAACGAGATCAAGTCCAGTGGCGACCGTTGCGAGTCCGCTGCAACGAGGGGTAGGCCCGGACTGGGTCAGTGGACCGATCGCTCGACCTGAACCGTTACGCGATATGAAGCCTCCGGAATTCTCGAGCCAGCGTTTGGCAGCGGTTGAACCGACTGCAGCGTGAACGAGTGGCCACTCACTACCCGCGTCGAGGCGTGATCCGAGAGAGTGAAGAACGCCGCCCCGGCGGACCCCGAGAGAGTGAGTGCCATGGTCACCTCGCCCTCCCAAACACAGGCGACGTCCTTTGGACACCGGCTATCTGAGATGACGCGATCGAAGGAAAGCACAAAGCCGGTGCCGAGTGAGACGGTTTGCCCCACCGCCAGAGTGACGGTCTGAACCTGCAATGGCTCGGTGGGCGGCGATGTCTCGTGGCATCCGGATAATGCCCCGAAGGCTATGGTTGATATCCCTATCGCCCCCGCGAAGCTCACGAGGGGAAACCGGGATGAGAAATGTCTGTGCATCGACGACCTTTCCTTTCTTAAAGAGAAAGTGCTTCGTAGAGGAGGGCCGAACGGCTTGCCGCTCAGCCGCGAGCGGCGCCATTCATCACTCCAAATGATACCCCGTGCTGGGCGCCGATCGTCCGCTGCAGCGGCCTGTTCGGCGGCACAACTGGATCTCTCTCAGGTCGTTATAGTCCCAAATCTTTCCCGAACGGCCTCGACTACCTCGGGTCCTGACGGAAGCACGCCCAGCACCGCCCACTTGCCTCCGTCAACAACCGTTGCCCCATCGACAAAGACCTTGAACTGCCCATAGGGCCCGCGAACCAGATCGACGTCCGTTGCGAGTTCGCGCCGCAATCGCGCCGCCACACGGGCGGCGTGCAGTGCAGTGATTCAATACGCACAGTATTGAACTTGGATGCGCGCCATGTTACCTCCGCCTTGACAGCCGTGAATCGTTCCCGCGATCATCCTCGATCTGCGTCCTGATGTCCGCCGAACGCGAATTAATCAGAACTCGATACCCGAACCGTCCCGCTGGATATCCCGCCGGGCGATGTCGCCCCCGGACGTCCTGGCCATGATTATCCCACTCGGGTTCGTGTAGGTCCACATCCGACCGTCGGCTACCGCCTGTATCGCTCCGCGCTCTGGATGTACCGGCTGAAGCTGCGCGGGCCATTGTGGTTGCCACAATAGAGAAGACCCCGCCACTCAACCGAGCAGCGGGCCTGTCTCGTCCCTAGCCTTCCGGCGGAGGCATCACGAGCCAGAGGACCGCGTACACCAAGATTCCGGGAAACGCGGCGCTGCAGACCGACAAGATCACGTACGCCAGCCGAAACCGACCGGGCGACCACCCGAGGCGCTCGGCAAGACCGCCGCAGACGCCTGCGACCATCTTGTCGTGAGATCGGCGAACTTGCGACTCTGCGGTAGTCATCTCGCTCTCCTTCGGCAATGACCCGGGCAACGCAGTCCATACCCGGGCGCCAGCCTGAGTATTCAATGCTGACTCAG
>JAGVEK010000562.1 GCA_020058315.1 Candidatus Zixiibacteriota bacterium | reverse complement strand
GGATCGTGGACAAACGGTGCGCAATCACGATGTTGGTCCGGCCGGCAAACAACTTCTCCAGTGCGGCCTGTATCTTCGCTTCGGTTTCGTGATCCACCGACGACGTGGCCTCATCCAGAATGAGAATCCCGGGGTCATCCGCGACAACGCGCGCGAATGCGACCAACTGCTTCTCGCCGACCGAGAGGCCGGACCCGCGCTCGCCCACAATTCGCGCCAGTCCATCGGCATTGTCGCGACCCAGGCGTGCCAAACCAACGCGCCTGGCCGCCTCGACTATGGCATCATCGGGCATTTCAGTGCGGCCCATGCGAATGTTGTCCGCCACGGTCCCTGAGAACAGGAAGACATCCTGCGAAACAGTTCCCACCCGCCGGCGCAAATCGTGCGGATCCCACTCCCGGACCTCCGTGCCGTCAACCAGAATCGAGCCCTTCTGGAACTCGTACAGACGTGTGATGAGATTGGCAACAGATGTCTTGCCCGCACCAGTCGCGCCGACTAATGCCACGGTTTCACCCGGTGCGACGGCGAACGACACATCCTTGAGAACCCAATCCTCATTCTGATAGGCGAACCACACGTGATCAAAGATGACTTCCCCGGCTCTGGCAGAGGCACGGCTCGTCACTGCCGAAGCCGGAATCGTGATCCCCGGTCTTGTGTCCAACAACTTGAAGACGCGTTCGGACGAGGCCATGGCCGACTGCAGGATGTTGTATTTCTCAGCCAGATCGCGGATCGGAGAATAGAACCGCTCGGCGTACTGCACGAACGCGGTCAGTGCTCCGAAGGTCATGATGCCGATCACAACGCGTCCGCCGCCATACCAGACGATCAACGCGAGGGATATGGCACCGATCAATTCGATTACGGGGAAGAAGACCGCATAGTACAGAATCGACTGCAAGTTGGTCTGGCGCAGGTCGGCGTTCTCGACCTGGTGTTTCTCCATCGTGGCTGCCTCACGATTGAAGCCCTGCACAATGGCCATGCCGGTGAGGTGTTCCTGCCAGAACGTATTCATCCGGGCGACCAGTCGGCGCACCTCTCTGTAGGCATGGCGCACTCTGGTCTTAAAGATCAGTGTGGCGGCGACCAGAACAGGCAATAACGCGAAAGTCACCAGCGCCATTTTTGCATTGAGGTACAACATCGCAGCGATGATGCCGATCAGCGTGAAGACATCGCCGAAAATCGTCACCACGCCGGAGGCAAACAACTCGTTGAGAGAATTGACATCAGAGGTGATCCGCGTCAGGAGGCGGCCGACCGGGTTACGGTCGAAGAAGCGCATGTCCATGGTCAAGACATGGCCAAACACCTGCGATCGCAGGTCGAGCATGGCTTTCTGGCCGATCCACTGGGTCAGGATCGTCTGCGCATACTGAACAGCGAATGTCGCTGCCAGCACGATCGCATAGATCCCAATCCAGTACGCAAGCCCACCGGGGTCGCGAGACCTCACCGGACCATCAATTGCCTGTGCCATCACCCATGGCCCCGCGACTTGCAGAGCGGCCAGCAACAGCAGCAGGAAAATCGCGGTGGCCGCGCTGAGCCGGTAGGGTCGCAGATACCCCATTAACCGCCGCATCAGGCGATGGTCATACGCCTTTCCCAGGGCTTCATCTTCGAAGAACGGCTCGCTCATTTTCTCCTACAACTCATCCAGCTTCTCTTTGAGCGCTTCGCGGGCCACCCAGCGCGCGTAGGGGCCGCCCCGGGCCACCATCTCGTGATGAGTACCGCCGTCCAGCAACCGGCCTTGTTCCAGATAAAGAATCCGATCCGCGCGCTGAAGGGTCGAAATCCGGTGGGTGATGAGGATCACAATCCTGGCTCCAAAAAGCGCACTCAGGCGGCGCAGGATCTCTTCTTCTGTCTGAGCATCGACAGCGCTGAATGCGTCATCCAAAACGAGAATTCCAGCCGGCGACGCGAGCGCGCGTGCCAGCGTGGCGCGCTGTTTCTGCCCCCCGGAGAGTGTAATCCCCCGTTCACCGACAACCGTATCGAAACCTCGTGGAAAATCCGCGATGTCTTTGTTCAACGCTGCCCAGTCTCCCAATTGCGAAAGCCGGTCTTCATCAAGGGCTTCGCCACCGAAACCGATGTTGGCACGCAGGGAATCGGAGAACAAGAATGGCTCTTGAGGGACCATCGCAATCTGGGAACGCCAGGCGTGGATGGGAATAGAGTTCGCATCAACGCCATCCAGAAACAGCATCCCGTCCGGAACCGCATAACGACGCCAGAGAAGGTGACCGATGGTCGACTTCCCGCAGCCGGTTGGTCCGGCAATTGCGATTGTCTCGCCCGGCGCGATTATAAAAGAGATGTCGCGCAACGCCGCATGCCCGTGGCCATTGTAGGGAAATGTGAGGTTGCGCAGCTCCAATGGACCGCTCGCCGGGAGGCGCCGGGCGAGATGCAAAGGCGGATCGAACACAGCGGGCCTGGTCTCGAAGATCATCCCCAGACGGCGCAGCGATGCGGTGCCGCGCTGATACAGAGACACGATCCATCCCAGCGCGATCATCGGCCAGATCAGCATTCCCATGTAGATCATGAACGCCACGAATGTGCCGAGGCCGATCTCCCCGGAGATCACACCCTTCCCGCCGAAATAGAGCACCAGCAGAATGGTCGAGCCAGAGATCATTCCCAGGAATGGGTAGAAACCCGCCGAGATGTTGATCAGTCCCATGTTCAGCTTGAAGTAGTCCTGGTTGTCGTCGCCGAAGCTGCGTCCCTTTTCTGTTTCGCGAACATGGGTTTTGATCACCCGGATACCCGAAAGTGTCTCTTGCACAGAAGCCGACATCTCGGAGAAACGCTTTTGGATGGCCATGAATCGGCGGTGCGCCACCTGTCCGATCATGTGTGTCACCAAGGCCAGGAGAGGCAGCGGGAGCAGGACAACGAGAGCAAGGTGAGCGTCCAGGACGATCATCATCGGCACCGCAACCGCGGCGATAACCAGTGTGTTCATTCCCTGCATAACCGCGGGCCCCACCATCAGGCGCACCTGCTCGATGTCGGACGATGCGCGGGTGACGATATCGCCCGTCGGTGTCTTGTCGAAGAAGCTGCCATCGAGTGTGAGAATGTGTGCGAACAGGCCAGCGCGCAGGTCGTATTCTATTTTGCGGGATGCCCAGATGATGGTGCGACGCATCCAGAAGCGAAACATGCCCGCGGTGGCGGCCAGGCCAACAATGATCAGCGCATCACGCAACAGATGCGATGCGTCCTTGGACTCCGCAATCTGGTCGATCGCCGAGCGAAGAACGATCGGGGTCAGAAGCGCCAGGCCATTCGAGATCGCCGTGACCGCGAACCCCCACCAGAGATATCCACGATACCGTCTGAGATAGGGTTTGATGAGGTCCAGATTCTTGAACATGTTTCCGACCCAGCGCCTGCATGAACGCCAACAGGTCAATTTAACGCTTGAATCGCCTTATCGTTGGTTGTTTTTCGGGCGGCAGTGAGACGTGTTCTCCGAGGATACGATAGCGTCAACAGAACCCAAGTTCATCTGCGATGACCACTGTGGCCGTCTGGCGCGCTGGCTGCGGTTCATCGGGTTCGATTGTGCGCACAATCAGGCCGGGACAGACTCCCATCTGCTCCGTCAGTCTGCCGAAGAAGATCGAGTGATTCTGACGTGCGACAGACGTCTGGCGGCGAAAGTTCTGGCGCGGCAGGTCGTCCTGCTTGTTTCGCCTGACCCGCTGATTCAATTACGGGAAGTACTGGAATCCCGTGGACTGGGTGTCGAACGTGGCCTGTTCCTCACACGTTGTACGATCTGCAATCGGCGCACCGAGTCGGCTGAAGCATCGACGCTGTGGAACCGCATCCCGCCTTATGTGCAACAGACACAGACCGAATTCAGGCTCTGCAACTCATGCCTGCGCATTTACTGGAAGGGAACCCATGTGGAGCGAACGCTCGAGAGGCTGCGCGTGGCAGGATTGATCGAATAATGATGTGTCGTGTTCGCGACCGCCTAAAACAATTTCACCTGCACACTGAGGTACTTCCGCGGGTTGGCCCGGATGTCCGCAACAAGGGCATCAATTTCCTTCGCGGCGGATTCCCAGCGGCGGACCAGTTGATCGTCCTTGATCAGACGCGAGAGGCTGCCGCTGCCTCCACCGATGCTGTCCACGATCGCACGGACGCTTCGCGACAGCGTGTCCAACTGGCCGGCGAAGTTGTTGAGCTTCGTCGCGGCGGAATCGAAACGGTGGACTGTGCGGCCGACGGTCGCGCTGTTGTCTTCGATCGTGCGGCGCAGTTCTTGGGACGCAGACTTCAGATTGCCCATCGTCTGCGTGAGTCCGGATCGGTGCTCGTCAACCAGGCCCGTCACCTGCTGGGACAAGTGCTCCAGGTTTTCGGAGACGCGCACCAGACGCGACAGTGTTGTGTCAGAACCGATTGAGGATCGAATCGCGGTCACCAGTTCGCGCAACTCGCCGGTCACACCACCGATCAGCCCCATGACTTCGGGGATTCCGGTGTCGTAGAGGCCGTGAGGAATCGAGTCGGCCGGCCACGGATCGGGCGCCGCACCTGTCGCGACATCGATGAACCGCTCCCCCATCAGACCGACATTCTTGATTGTGAACACAGCATCTGAACGCAGTCTGACATCGCTACCCAATGATAGACCGACCTTCACCCCACCACGGTCAAGTGCAAGCGCTTCGACCTTCCCGCGCCGCACGCCGGACACCGATACGGGATCGCCGATTTCCAGTGATCCGACATTGGGAAACCAGACATCAACGCGGTAGTAGTCGCGGTGAAGTCGCACGCCCTTGACCCAGAAGAAAGCGACGGCGAAGATCGCCACGGCGATCATGACCGTCAGGCCGACTTTGAGTTCTGTGCGGGAACCTTCCATGGTTGGTCGGGCCAGTTGGCTCTCCTGGTCTTATCGCCCCCCCGTAAACGCCCCGGTCCCCCGTGCCAGTTTATCAGTGCGGGCGGTCATCTTGTCGGAGGCTCCCGGGGTGACTTTTGCGCTCTTTATCAATTGTCGGCAGACAGGAGGCACAATCGAGGGCACGTGCGGCGCAGCTACTCCGTGTCCGACTCGAGGTACTGCGCGGTTG
>JAGVEK010000041.1 GCA_020058315.1 Candidatus Zixiibacteriota bacterium | reverse complement strand
TGGTGTGTCTGCCATCGCTTCCGATGCCTCCGACCAGGAACCCAGTGCCAGGCTGAAAGCGATCTACGAACAGATGGCCAAGGCAACAAGCACCGACGTGCTGGACGAGATCTATGTCCGCGCCGAAGGTGATCTGGATGGAGCTGAACTGGAGGCCTTGATGCGGGAATACCGCACATGCAAGGCCGCCATCGGCCGACTGATCTAAACCCCTCCCCGTGCTTCGGCACGGGGCTTTCCAGAGCATGGAGTGGTCCGTGCTGCGGAAAGCGAATTGTTCAAAAATTGTTCCCTTGGCTATGCCAACGGGACATGAAGGTAGCTGGCCTTCTGAAACAAACAGCATCTGGCTGCAATCGGGAAACCGGTTGCCATTAAAACCCCGCCGTGGGGCGCAAGCTCCCGGCAGGGAACGAGCGCCTCCGGCGGTTTTTCGTCTGGAGGTTGCAATGGACGTTGTAATCAATCACGAACAGGAGTTGTTCGTTGTTTCCGCTGGCAAGGGGTATTCAACCCTGGGCTTCGAGCATGTCTTCAAGCAATTGAAGCAACTTGTGGCGCGGCTGAATCTTTCGATCCAGATTCGCGAGGATGAGAAGGGAACCATCGGTCAGTACGCTGATTTTCAGCGTGCCATCAACGAAGCTGCCAAGGCAAATCTCAAGGAGACCTGGTTCAATCTCGACACTCCTGTCAAGGTTCGCCGAATCCTGGAGCAGTACCGCAAGAGCGGCAAGGCGATTCGCCTCTTCTACGGAGATGTGGAGCGGGGCGAAGACTGGCTGGAAGAAAACGACGTGGTGGGAAAAATAGGCCGCTCGTCGGGTACTTTCAAGATCCCCATTCTTCTTCAAAACGGCGAGGCATGGGGTGTCAGCATTCTCGATCACGCTATCGTCAGGCTGATGGATGTGGCAGATCGGAAGGTCCTCTGGGAGCACCCGAAATATCAGGCGCCTCAGTTGCAGATTGTGGCGAAGCGCGTTGGCGAAGACCCCTATTCGGTGTTTGTCGACGGCGGCCCTCACGCAAGCTTCAGAACTTTGGCGAAGGCAGCCCAGTGGGTGGCGTTCATGGCCGGCGAGTGCATGGAAGCGCCGCAGTAGTCCAGTAGTTCAACCAACCCGGCGGGATCGTCATGCTCCCGTCAGGGGCATGGTGTGACCGTCCTTTTCATCACAAGGAGTTCATCATGCTTAACAAGGTTCAATTGATCGGTTTTCTAGGGGCTGACCCCGAGCTTCGACGCAGCAATGACAGCGATGCCATTGCGCGCGCAAACATCGCCACCAGCGAAAGCTGGAAGAAGGATGGCGAGAAGCACGAAAAAACGGAATGGCACCGTGTCGTGTTCTTCGGAAAACTCGCCGAGATTGTGGGCGAGTACCTGAAGAAAGGTTCTCTGGTGTATGTCGAGGGCCGTCTCCAGACCCGTTCATGGGACAAGGATGGCGAGACTCGCTACACCACTGAAATCGTCGGCGAGAGCATGAAGATGCTTCCCAGCGGCAGCGGCAAGGCCAGGGAAGGTTCTGACGCGTCCAGATCGGCGCCGAAAGGAAACCCCAGGGCAGCACAAGCATTCGATGACGGGCCATTCTGATGGCTTCACGCTCAGGCACGTTCTTTAGCGCCTGACGTTACCAACCCCACCGGGGAGTTACCCCGGTCGGGGTGCCTCTATGCCGGTGGGTAATTCACCGGCCCGCGACGGGGCCTTCCCAAGTGCCTCGCGCGGGCATTTCGGCAGGCCCCGTCCGGGGCTGTTCATGGAGGCAATCATGGAAGCAAAGGAAGTCAAAGCCGCTGCACATGGCCGCTGGGGAGGGATTCTCTCGGCCCTTGCGCCACAGCTTCAACCTGCACTTGATCGAGTCGGCCATCACGTTTCCTGCCCGGTGCACGGCGGCAAGGACGGATACCGCGTGTTCAACGACGTGGATGATTCTGGAGGTGGCGTCTGCAATACCTGTGGCGTCCATCCCGATGGATTTGCCACGCTGATGTGGGTGTCCGGCATGGATTTCAAGGAAGCACTGAAGTCCGTAGCCGAGTACCTGCGTGTCGGCATCATCCCCAGGCCGTTTGGCGGGAGAACCATTTCTCGCCAGACCCGGAAGGGCGACGATGACGAAAAGTCTCGCCAGGCGCTTAACCGGGTCTGGAACGAGTCGATCGCCCTCTCTCATCCCGATGCTGAACCGGCCCGGTTGTATCTGGCCCGAAGAGGTATCTCGATCCGACAACCGGAAACACTCCGTCTCCATCCATCGCTCGCGTATTTCGAGGACAGAAAGGAGATCGGCACGTTTCCGGCGATGCTGGCCATGGTGCAGGGTCACGGCGGCAACGCCATCACCATTCATCGTACCTACCTGACGGCGGACGGCTACAAGGCCCCTGTCGAGTCTCCCAGGAAGCTGATGCGGTATCCAAGTCAGCGGAAGCTGGCGGGCGGAGTCATCCGACTGGTGGAGGCTGGCGCCGTGCTGGCAGTGGCAGAAGGTCTGGAGACGGCTCTCGCGGTCATGGAAGGGACGAAGATGCCGGTCTGGTGCGCGGTCAATGCGTATCTGCTGGAGCACTTTTACCCGCCCCCCGGCGTGAGTCAGATCCTGGTCTTCGCCGACAAGGATCAGCCCTCGGCGCAACATCCAAGGGGGCATGGTCAGGAATCAGCCAGGCGGCTGGTCCAAAGGCTCTGGGAGCGGGGTATCAAGGCCAGTGCCATTGTTCCTGCGGGCGAGATTCCTGCCGGTCAGAAGTCACTGGACTGGCTCGACATTCTCAATCGTGACGGCAAGGCAGGTTTTCCTTCCTTGCAATCCGTTGAACATGCCATGCGTCGCGTTGCGTGAAGGAGGTGACGCCATGGACAGGAATGCTGACGTCAGCCCGGTCGATATTGAAACCCTGCCCGGATGCATTGGGTCGGAGATCCCTCGTAACAGGAGGGCATCATGAAATATCAGTACTTGGGACCACAAACCGTCGCAGAACTCGCGGACGGGAAACGGGTGCTTCTCTGCAAGGGATCGGTGCTTCTGGTCCTGATACTCAGCGCACAACTCAAGGCGCTCGTGGAGAAGGGGCTTCTGAAGGAAATCGCATGAAACCAAGGTCCGCCGAAAGGCGGGCTTTCCAGAGCGCATCGCGAGGTGCGCTGTGGAAAGCAAAATTGTCGCTCCCGGGTAATCCAGGGGTGTCATAGGCGGTAGCTGGCCGCTCGAAACAATCAGCAATCAACGACGCTCAGGCAACTGGTCGTCATTCACAACCCCGCCGGGGCATCAACCCCGGCGACGGGCTTGGTGCCTTCGGCGGTTTCTTCGTCTGGAGGCAACCATGTATCACTATGAAGATGGAACTACACGCTGGCGGCGGTTCAATGGACGCGGCGATGTTCGTGCCTGTCGCGCTTCGCGCGGATGGCAAGCCAGCGCCGACTTGATCGACGTTCACCCGGTGACCGGAAAGTATCTCGGTGTGTCGGAGTGGTGGATCAAGGAAGTCAGGGAGGCCGGTCATGGAAAAGCCTGACTGGAACTCCCTGCTGCAACAGGCACTGACGCTACCCGGAACGCTGTCAAAGGCGTACTCGGTATTTCACGACTACTCGCTGGGCAACGCAATCCTTGCGGCATTTCAACTGGCGGCGCGTGGTCTTCCGCTCGCTCCCATTGCCAGCTTCAATCGCTGGAAAAATCTTGGCCGAAAGGTCAGGAAAGGCGAGAAGGCCCTTTCCCTCATCATGCCGGTAACGGTCAAGAGAAAGGACAAGGACGAACACACCCTGGAAGAGGGGACTGGTGCTGCTTACATGATCTTTTTGATGAAGCGCAACTGGTTCAGTCTCGACCAGACGGAAGGCGATGCTCTCCAGCCGGAGGTGTGGACGCCGGAGTGGGACAAATCAAAGGCGCTTGTCGTGCTGGATATTCGGGAAGTTCCGTTCGAGATGATCGACGGCAACTGCCAGGGGTATGCCAAACGCGATGTCCGCGAGGTGGCTGTCAATCCTGTTGCCGCGATGCCATGGAAGACACTTTTCCACGAAATTGCGCATCACCTGCTTGGCCACACGGCCACGGGTGACGAGACGGGAGTGATGGCCGACGGCCCCACGATGCCGAAATGCATCAAGGAGGCTGAAGCCGAGGCAACGGCCTACCTGTGCTGCGCGACCCTCGGGTTGCCAGGCATGGAGGAAAGCCGGGGCTACATCCAGAGCTGGCTCGACGGGAAGGAATTCCCGGAAAAATCGGCGCGTCGGGTGTTTGCGGCGGCGGACAAGATTCTCAAGGCGGGTACCCAAGCCCTGAAAGAGGTGGAGATGCGCGATGAGTAATTCGCGTGTCGCCTCCCATATTCAGGTCTGGCATGGATGGCAGGCAGCACGTTTCTAAAAGATGGGAGTGGCTTCGGCGGCTTCCATATTTACTCCCTCAGGGGCCGTATGCGCCCCCTGGGGATGCGCACGGCCCCATTTCCTGAAAGGCAAATGAAATGGAAATGCGCACCATTGAAATGACCAATGCCGATTTGCTGGCGGTTCTCTGTGGCCCGGCGGGTCGCGCCCTGTCAACGCGTCCCCTCTCGGAAATTTTCGGGATCAGGTCGGCACGACAGACAAGCTTCATTGCAGGGGAAGAGCGGACGTCCTACCAGGCGCAGCCGCAAATCGCCGCTGCGAAGGAGCTTTACATCCGGGCAATGCAGGAAGACATGAGCAGTACGGGGATCAATCTGGCCTCGCCCAGTGCTGCCTCGACATTCCTGTGTGGCCGGATCGGCGGTTACGAGCATGAAGTATTCATGTGCCTGTGGATGGACGCCAGGAACCGGTTGATCGTCGCGGAAGAACTCTTTCGCGGCACGCTGACCCAGACCTCGGTCTACCCGCGGGAAGTGGTCAAGCGAGCGCTGGTGCACAACGCGGCAGCGGTAATACTCGCTCATAACCATCCGAGTGGAGAAGCCGACCAGTCGCGGGCGGACGAAGTGCTGACGACTAGCCTCAAGGCCGCGCTGGCACTGGTGGATGTCAAGGTTCTGGACCACTTCATCGTGGCCGGGAACAAGACGCTTTCGTTCGCCGAAAGGGGGCTGCTATGAACGGCAGCTTCAAGCCCTTCCGGCAGGAACTGGTTCAGGTGGTCGATCTCGACGAGCGCGGGTGGTTCAAGTCGCACGTCGAAAATCAGAACGGCCGAACGGTGTTTTCATTCTCGAATGAGGACGGAAACACCGGCTGGCCGAGTGAAGACGGCCTGTGGCTTGTCGAGGACGGCTTCATGCGGCACGGGCGCGATACCGGCGGGCTTCTGGAATATCTGAAGAGCGCTGGAATTGCGAAACCGACGGCAACCCTGCGCGTGGAGGGCTGATGGCATGAGAACTTTGCTCTCCACTCGCCGCGCCAGGTTCTACCGACTCGTCCGCCAAGCCAACGAACAGTCATCGCAATGGCTGGAAGACGTGCTCAAGGACAAGACGCGGAACAACGGGCATTTCACCGCAGTTGCCCGCCTGGCCTGCCTGCGAATCCTGGTCTGCCGGGACTACGGCATCAACAGCCCTTCGGGGTTGCCGTATCCGCAGCGGAAAAAGGCCGTACGGGCTGCGCTCGGCATCTGAAGCAATCCTTTCCCAACCGGGGCCACTTCCCGGTTGGGGAGTGGCCTCTCACCATTCTGGAGGTCAACAATGAAACTCGATACAGGCGTCGTTCCCATCGTTCCGCTGGACGAGCAAAACTATCATGCCGTCGCGACATCTCGCGATCCGCGAACCGACGAGGGCATGGAGGAAACTCCCGCTTGCGATGTCGTCAATCAAAGCCGCATCCGCGCTGTCCAGCTTGCCCGGAAATGGGCAAGTGAAGGGTACTGGGGGTCGGTCTACAACCAGAAGACGGGAGAGTGCGTCATTGACTACGCTCCGAAAGGAGATGGACGATGAAACACATTCCGACGCCTGGCGCATACCGGGAACTGTTCAAGGCAGGGCTGATCGAGCTTCTGAAAGGAAACCGGTTGTCC
>JAGVEK010000522.1 GCA_020058315.1 Candidatus Zixiibacteriota bacterium | reverse complement strand
GTGGGATACTGGGTCCGGACGCGCTGAAACTCCGCCGCCGCGACAATTTGATCATCGAGCTTGTACTGACACATCGCAAGGAGGAATTGTGCCGAATCGACGAGCGAACTGCCGGGATGATTAAAGACGACTGACTCGAAGACCAGCCGCGCTCGATCCCATTTGCCTCTTTGGTAGAGTTGGCGGCCCTCTTCGAACCCTGCTTGCGCCGTTGGGACAGGCGGGGGAACGCTGCTGGAACAGGCCAGCAACAAGGCTGCACTCATGATGATCCCCGTCAGGATCGGCTGACGTGCGTGTTGTACCGTTCTATTCACCACGTGGCGACTCCATCGAGTTGGAACATACGGCTCGGCGGACTTTGCTTCAAGGCCAAAGCTCCCCAAGCCATGGCGGCATCGCAGCAAAGTGTCTGAGTGATTGCGGCCGCACCTTCATTATACCGCGAGAAACGGAAAGCGGGTGACCCGGCCTCCCGACCGGGGAAGGAACAAGGGCGGCGAGGAAGACGGCTCCCACTTGATCAGAATCCGGATCAACGGACGACGAAGAAGAGTGCCATGAGCGCCCCTGAGGCCACGGTGACCAGAACCGGCTCGGCGAGCCGCTCCATGGCTGTGACAGGAGGAACTGGCGACAGGAATGTTGAGGTCGCCTCCGAGAGTTCCTTCAACCTCTTCTTGGGCACCCAATCAGTCCAGGCACCGTCCATAGAATTCGACCACAGGAGCTGGCCGGATTCCATGTCCCACACCTGCATTTGCAGCGACAGGTCAAAAACCCGCTCCACCCATATCCGGCCAAGGAACGAATGACGCGCGCACTTTGGCAGTTCGAGGCTGAAACGATCGAAGCGATACCGCACCGCCCACAGGACGCTCCGCGAAGTGTCCTCTCCGGGCGATTCCTGCACGACATATCCGCGATCAAACAATTCCCGTGCCGCGGTCTCTTCGAACCAGAAATTGGCTGGCTGCCCGGACGCGGGCGTAATCCACAAGGTCTTGGGACGGACAAACGGGAATCCGTCGAAGACCTTTCGAGTGACGGCCCCGACGCCGTTCCGCACAACTTGCGCGTGTGTCGGGAAGGCCTCACGCGGCTCACGTCCCATCGCGCAGGAAGCAGAATCCGACGGCGGTTCCGCCCGCACAACCGATGAAGAAAGCAGAAGTACACTCAGCAGAGCGGACGAAGCGATTGCCCGTCTACGGTGAAGGGGGGCCGATGAAATTCGGGCACGCAGTGGGATCATACCGGGATTGGAGGCGTCGGTACTCCGATTGAACACGTCGCAAGTACGCCTGCGGCAGAGACAGCCCATCCGAGAGCCATCCTCGCACCGCGGTCTCACCGTGATTGTAAGCAATCAGCGCCTTTTCCACACTCCCAAATTTCGATACCAGCTTGGAAAGGTATTCGATGCCGACCCGAACGTTGAGCGCGGGTTTGAAGAGGTTGTGATCACCCGCCCACTCCCAGCCAAGTCTGGTCGCTTCGGCGCGCGCAGTCGAGGGTTTTACCTGCATCAATCCACAGGCCCCCTTGCTTGAGATGGCCCTGGGCCCGAATGAGGATTCGATTTGGATGATCGCGAGCACAAGGAGGGGGTCGAACCCATAGGAGCGGCTGCATTGGTCAACATGCGCCGCCAGGTGGGTTTCCTCCTCCGGAGTGAGATTCGTGTGAAGATCCTCGATCACTTCGAGCACTCTCAGGCGTTCCTTGAGACGGCGAATCTCCTCATCCTGATAGCGGATCGTATCCTTGTGGGCAAAATTGTCGCGCACCAGAAGCCCAATTCCGACCACTTGAGCCACACATACGAGCGCGAGCGCCACCGCAATGCGGCGGCTGACAATGACAGCCTTGCGACGCAAGGAAGGGTGTCCGGCTGGATTCACAATACACCTCGTGGTTCGGTGATCGCGGCCCCCCGATCGTCAATCACGGCTGCTTCGGCCAGTTGTCCGGAGAGATCCACACCGTCGGCACTCTCGATCAACACGCTGTAGATCCCCGGTCTCTCCACCATCCCGGTCACGGTCACCTGGCCGTCAATCTCTGGAGCGTCGTAGACCGAACGCCCCTCCCACTGGCCGGCGGAACGTCGCTCGAGCAGGCAGGGAATTGTCCTGCCGATCAGGTCAACGGACGCCTCAGCCGACCACTGATCGAATGATTCGCTCAGACGTGTCTGGCGTTCGCGAGCCAGCCCTTCAGAGACCGTGTCTGAATGGACCGCGGAAGGAGTTCCTTCCTCCTTCGAGTACACGAAGACTCCCATGCGCTCGAACGAATTGTCCTCAGCGAAGGCAAGTAGTTCTTCGAAGTCAGCGCTCGTCTCGCCGGGATGCCCGACGATAAACGTGGTTCGCAGAGCGAGGCCCGTTCGCGTGCGCCGAAGCCGGTCGATTCTGGATTGAATCTGTGCGCGAGTGACACCGCGGTTCATGAGTTTGAGCATATGGTCGCTGGCGTGCTGCAATGGCATGTCCAGGTATGGCACAACACGGCTGATTCCTGCCATGACATCGATCTGCCGATCGGTCAGGAATGCGGGGTACGCGTACATGACGCGCACCCAAAAATCCGCGGGAATGCAGTCAATCCCGAGGAGGAGCTGTGCAAGATCGCTGCCATCTCCGAAGTCCGTGCCCCAGGAAGTCGTATCCTGCGCCACCAGAATCACTTCCCTGGTACCGGCAAAAATCAACGATTCGATTTCAGAGACTATCGACGCGAACGGGCGCGAGCGCAACCGCCCGCGTATCGCCGGAATTGCACAGTAGCTGCAAGCGTTGTCACAGCCATCCGCAATCTTCACATACACCGAGAGGGGGGCCTGCTGGTCCTGTGGCCAGTCATATAAGAGATCATCGCGATACACCCGTCCGGGCTTCTCGATCCAGCAGGCGGGCGCACCGGTCGCCGAGGCATCGAGAGCTTTCAGTACCAGATCAGGGCGATCGAAACCGACGATGGCATCGATCTCTTTGATTTCGGAACTGAGCTGCTGTCCGTAGCGCTGGGCGAGACATCCGGTGACGATCACTTTTCGCGTTGCAGCAGCGTCATCATTCTTGCGCGCCACCGCCTCCCAAATTGCATCGATAGATTCGAGTTTCGCGGGCTCAATGAATCCGCACGTGTTCACGATCTCGATGTCAGCCTGCTCGGGGGTGGAAACGATAGTGAATCCCGATTTCATCAAGTGGCGCGCCAGGACGCCACCATCCACCTCATTCTTGGGACATCCAAGAGTGCGCAGGAAGACGCGACGTATGGGCATAGATTCAGACATAAGGGCAGAACAGGGCCGAGTTTCGTTATGCCCCAGTATAATGTGGTGAAGCGGACTGCGCTACCCTTTTTTTGTGGGCAGGACGACCACTTCGGTGCCCGCAGGGGGCGTAAATGTAAATCTGCCTTGGTCTTTGGGCGAATCTGGACGGTATTCGAAAAACCGGAGATGGGACGTTTCTTCGTTGTAATCGACGTATTCGGAGGCAACAGGCAGGTGGTTTTTGGCGTCGATCCACAAAGTCAGACGCTGAACCGCTGCGGTTTCGGTCTTGGCCGCGAGACGAATCCGCCAGCATTCGACCCGTTCGAGGGTGTCCGCGCGGCAGTCCACGGGAAAGAAATCCGTGCGCACAGATCCAAAGAACCCCGCAGGACCGAACTCGAGCGAATCGAGACCGCCAACGCGGATTGTCACCTGCTTTGAGGTCTGATTGTAGCTCCACAGTGTGTCGAACCCGCGGACAAAAACCTGAGAGCCGGCCTCGACGCGGTAGCGTTGCGGCGGGCTGAGCCAGAGCACGCCCTTCTCCGCCGGACGCTTTCCAAACAGGAGAGAATTCGATTCCTTTGTGTAGTTGATGCGAATGGTCTTGTGGGATTGAATGGCGTTTTCGAATCTGGTGAGCACGGAGTCGGCATCACAGGCAAGGGCCGACGGAGCACCCGAGAGCGCGAAGAGTGCGAGGACGATCGCGCAGGGAAGAACTAAACTCCGCCAGGAATCGCAGATGCCGGCCGGGGCAAGTGATAGAACATCCGCTCGTGTCGCTCCTGCGGTCACGTTCTGCCCGCGTCGTGTTCCAGACATTATCCTCAACTCTCCCTCACTTTCCATCACTCTTCATCACGCCGTCAGGGGACATCAACCCCGCACGTGGATCTTTGCCCTTTCGGGCCAATCAACATGCCAACCTCCTCGGGCGAAGTCCAGAGGCTTATATGCCGGTTGGGGATTCTGGTTGAGCCTCAGTTGAGTGACTTGGCAAATTTCTCTTCGTAATCGGCGTGCGTCCAGAGAACCTCACGCGCCTTGCTGCCATCATAGGGACCAACAACTCCGGCTTCTTCGAGGCGGTCTATCAGACGTGCCGCGCGCTGGTAGCCCACACCGAGACGCCTTTGCAGGAGGGAGACAGAGCCCTGCTTGTGGCGCACAACGAGTTCAGCGGCCTGATTGAACAACAGATCACCGTGATCGTCGTCGTCCTCCGACTCCTCTTCCGCCAGACTCTCGGTTTGCTTGGCGGGTTGGGGATCGCGATTCTGACTTTTCAGGAATTCCACAATCGCTGCCGATTCTTCGCTGGAAATGAAGGCTCCATGGACGCGGATGGCCTCCGGCTGCCCAGGCGCCAGAAAGAGCATATCGCCACGGCCGATCAGTTTCTCGGCTCCATTGGCATCCAGAACGGTCCGCGAATCCACCTTAGTCGCCACCTGGAAGGCAATGCGACTTGAGAAGTTGGCTTTGATAAGACCGGTGATCACATCAACTGACGGACACTGTGTGGCGAGAATCAGGTGGATACCCACGGCGCGGGCCATCTGGGCGAGCCGGGTGATGAGCATCTCAATGCGTGCCGCGGACTGGCTCATCATCAGATCAGCCAGTTCATCGACCACGATCACGAGGTAGGGAAGCCGCTTTTCGGGGCCAACCTGCCTGTTGTAGTCGCCGATATTGCGCACGCTGGCCGCAGCCAGTGTTTTGTAGCGTTCCTCCATCTCGCGCACAGCGTCGGCGAGCAGCCGCTCGGCTCCCCGTGGCTGGGTTACGACGGCACGGTCCAGATGAGGAATGCCCTGATACATGGATAGCTCCAGCATCTTCGGGTCGATGAACAGCAGCCGGACATCGCGCGGGTGGTGGCGGTAGAGGATCGAGGTGATGATGACATTGATGCAAACACTCTTGCCTGATCCAGTCGATCCAGCAATCAGCAGATGCGGCATCACGGCCAAATCGGCGACAAATGGCTGGCCCTCAGTGGTGACCCCAAGTGCCAGAGGAAGAATGGCGTTTGATTCGGCGAACAACCGGTCCTGAAGAACGCTGGCCAGCGGCACGATTTCTGGGTCGGCATTCGGGATTTCGATGCCGACCACCGACTTGCCGGGAACCGGAGCGACCACACGGACACGCGAGGCTGAGAGTGCGAGAGCCAGGTCATCGGCCAGACCGACGACCTGATTGACCTTAATCCCCGCCGCGGGACGGAATTCATAGCGTGTGATCACCGGTCCGGGAAAACTCTGTATCTCGCCATCCACTCCGATATCGAATGTCTTGAGGGCCTTTAGAAGCAGTTCAGGACCCCGCGTGTCGTGGCGACGACGAGACTGATTGCGGTAGGGCTGGAGCAATTCCAGCGATGGAGAAACGTAATTCGGGTCGGAAGATCCTTCGGCAGGCCGCACCAGGCGCAGGGATCGCCTCGGTGGAACATCCGATCTCGCGTCTGAGGGATCAAGCGAGGCCGCCTCGGAGAAAACGCTGGCGAGATTCGATTCATCAGGGACGGATGCCTGCTGATTTGCATCCGGCATGACAATCGGCGCAGACACCTCACCGACTTGAGCCGACTCTGCAGAATCCTTGCATTGGGTCAGGGATGGCCAGAGTCCTCGAACCCATATCCGAAGATGGTCCAATTGAGATCGCCGCTCACTACGGCGGGCCTTGGTTGGTTTCGTCTTGCGCAGCCACGCCGGGAGCGGAACTTTCTTCGGCCACCAGGGAACGGCCCAGTAAATCCCCACCAGCAGAGTCGATCCCAAAACCAAGATGCCACCTGCCACACCAAGTAAGTCGGCGAAGAATTCCGCCAAGAGATGGCCCCACCATCCAGAGATGGTCTCGCTGCCGGCCGACCAGGCTATACCGGATTTGGCGGATGGAAGGTCGATGATGATCCCGAAGAGAAAGACGGCCGCCCAAACGCCAGACACAGCCCACATGGGCTTGCTCTGCTTGGCCAGGACGAATCGCTTGACGCCGTAGGCACCCACCACGACTGTCATCAGCCAGGCCGACCACCCAAGGCACTCCAGAAACAGGTAGGAGGCGAGCGCCCCGACGGATCCCGCCAGATTGCGCGGGTAGTAATTCTCGATCCAAATCTCGTCGGGATCGGCTTTGATCCACCGGTCATCACCCGCAGTGTGAGTCGCCAGCGAGAGCAAAGAGAACATTGCCAGAACGAAGAGCATAAAGCCAAAGACTTCGTTCTTGCGTTTGGGCGAAATCTTGGAAAACCACTTCATGGAAGCGGCCTTTCCCCTAACCGATGCCAGACCAACAGCTACTGCACGGCCCCCCCTGGGCCGATTGTGAAACAACGCGGTATGGAAGTCCGTGTCAACGGGAAATCTGAGGCTTTGCAGCAAGAGACCTGTGTCCGCTCTCCATGGGTGGTGGGATAGTGAGGGGAGACAAAGCCGCGCCCGGCCTGTGACCACGGGCGGGATGCCCGTGCCACCCGTATGGTCCAAAAACTGATGATCGGTCGCGTGGAAACCGATTAGTACGAGTATCCGAAGCCCGAGATGGGGCCGCGCAATCCACTTGCGGAGCGCTCCAGCTTGATGTCGGGGATGTCTTTCACACTGATCCGGAAGTAATACCCCTGGCCGGAGCCACCGGGGACCCAGGAGAATTGAGCCTCCCAGCAGTGGAGGTCACGGTGAATCTCAAAACGCTGGTCGGTGATCTTGTGGAGCGCCCAGTTCATCGTCTGCTGAAACTGCACCGACCAGTTCTTAGTCGGGGTGAAGTCGACGCGGACACCCGTCCAGTTCATCTTCGAAGTTCCGTAGCCGCTTCGCGACTCACTGTAACGGTGAGAAAGAGCGACATTGAATGGCGAGGTCCCTGCCTTGAACGAAGAAT
>JAGVEK010000147.1 GCA_020058315.1 Candidatus Zixiibacteriota bacterium | reverse complement strand
GTGCTCGCGCGCGCCGGACGTCCGCGGACACCCGGTCATTCTGTTAGAGGCTCTAATTCAGATCGTTTGAGAAAGGTGTGGGCTCCGCAACCAGCCGCCCGTCGCGCATGACCGGTACGATTGGGACTGTGTCGACTGCGCCGCATACTGCCAGGTCAGCGCCGAAACCAATCTGGATCAGGTAGATGCCGTGCTGCGACTGCCACAGCGGCATGACCGGGTCTGACCGGTACTGGTCCCACAGAATCTGAGCGGCTCGTGCGCTGTCATTCACCAGTTCGAGTGCGGGATCGAGTTCCCACAACTTGCTGATAATCGCGCCGGCACCGGCTGCGTCTTCCAATGAGAAGCCACCCTCTTTGCCCGCGCAGGCGATGAGGACGGGCTGATCCAGGCGGACAACTGACTGGGCCAGTGCCGTGAGGTTCACCAGTCCACCGACCAGCACGGTCGCGCCTGTCGGTGCCGCAGTGACAGCCACTGAACCATTGGTTGAAGCATAGATCAGTGTTCGGTCTTCGACTTTCGCGCGTGTGTACTCAGCCGGGGAATTTCCCAGATCGAATCCCTCAAGCCTGCGTCCGCCACGCTCGCCGCAGAGCAGTGCATTCTGCAGCGCGGGTGCATTCTTCGAGACCCGCGCGGATTCGACATCTCCGACTGGGATCACGGCTTCCGCACCATTGTGAAGTGCTGTACTGATGACGGTGGATGCCCGGAGGATATCGACGGCGACATACGTCAGCGCCATGCCCTCGAACAGGGAGAGTTCACGCGCGAGCGTGCCCGGAACCAGATTGACGGCGAGCTGCACGGGATTACTTGTGGCTGGTGTTCTGCACGAAGGGTGGTTTGATGATCGTGGCGGGGACCGGATTACCACGGATGACGATGCCGATCGTCTGACCGACCTTTGAGTATTCGGTTGCGACGTATCCCATTCCGATGCCCTTATCGAGGCTGGGCGAATGCGTACCGGATGTCACTGAACCGATTGGCGACCCACCAGCCTGAATCGCACACCCATGCCTCGGAATCGCCTTTTCGTTCAGTACGAAGGCGACCAGCTTGCGTTTCGGACCGCCCTGCTTGACAGCAACGACATGCGTGTGGCCGATGAACTCTATCGATTTCTCGGGTTTGACAACCCAGCCGAGACCTGCCTCGATGGGGTTGGTCGAATCGTCAATGTCGTTCCCATAAAGGGCGAACTTCATCTCCAGGCGCAGCGTGTCGCGGGCGCCCAAACCAATCGGAGTGATGCCGAATTCCGCTCCAGCCTCCATCGCTGCATCCCAACAATCTTGAGCCATGGCGTTTGGCAGGTAAATCTCGAATCCGTCTTCGCCGGTGTACCCGGTCCGGGAGAAGACGATCGTTTTGCCCGTCACCTTCCCCTCGGCTGCGTGGTAGTATTTGACACTGGCCAGATCGAAGTCGGCGATTCGGGTCATTACCGCTTCCGCTTTCGGTCCTTGGATCGCTATCAAGGCGGTCTCATCCGAGCGATTGGTGAGCGTGATGCCCGGAGGGCAGTGCTTCTGCAGCCAGGCAAAGTCCTTCTCGAGATTGGCGGCGTTGACCACCAGCATCGCGCGTCCAGGGAGATTGTAGATCAGCAGATCGTCGACGATTCCCCCGTCGTCATTCAGCATCAGGGAGTATTGTGCTTGGTAGAATTGGAGCGAGCCGACGTCATTGGTCGTCATGCGTTCGAGGAACTCCAGCGTTCCTGGTCCCTGAACTTCGAATTCGCCCATGTGTGACAAATCAAAAATGCCGACGCTGCTGCGGACGGCGCGATGCTCGGTGATAATGCTGGTGTATTGGACCGGCATGAGGTAGCCGGCGAACGGAACCATGCGTGCCCCAAGCGCCTCGTGCCTCGCGGTCAGTGGTGTCGGTTTCACTTCAGATTCAGTGTGCGTCATTGGTGCCCCATTGTCGTCTCTTTTGAAATATCATCCCGCTAGAATCAGTCTCCGAGCCCCCGATTGCGGCATTGCAGAGTGGTGCCACGGCTCTTTAGAGTCGTGCCGTGCTCGCTGTGGAGCGCACGGGTCTAAAGACCCGTGGCACCCAGGCTTGGGGGACTATGAAACCGGTGCTATGCATGTTTGCGCGTGTAGTTGAGCAACCCGCCTTCGATCAAAACCGCCTTGCTGGAAGGGGAGAGATCGCATTTCAGTTCGAAATCGAACCCCTTGGTCTTGCTTCTCGCCTTGAGCAAGCCACCCTTTTGCAGGGTTTCTATAACATTCCCGATTTCGAGGACATCGCCCTGCTCGATTCGGTCGTAATCGGCCGGATTCGCGAATGTCAGAGGAGGGATGCCGAAATTGATCAGGTTGGCGTAATGGATTCGCGCAAACGACTTGGTGATGACGGCGCGCACGCCAAGATACATCGGGGCGAGCGCGGCGTGCTCCCGGGAAGACCCCTGGCCATAATTGTCTCCGCCGACAATCAGGCCGCCGCCCTTCTCTTTCGCCCGCTTGGGGAACGATGCGTCGATGCGCTCGAACACGAATTCAGAGATCGCCGGGATGTTGGATCGCAAGGGCAGGACCTTCGCACCGGCCGGCATGATGTGGTCGGTCGTGATGTTGTCT
The DNA here is from genome assembly GCA_020058315.1 of Candidatus Zixiibacteriota bacterium. Classification (GTDB taxonomy): domain Bacteria; phylum Zixibacteria; class MSB-5A5; order WJJR01; family WJJR01; genus JACRMA01. The sequence goes on along the minus strand of JAGVEK010000147.1, from coordinate 31 downwards.
CCAACTTTCAGAAGAATCTCACCTGAAATGT
>JAGVEK010000042.1 GCA_020058315.1 Candidatus Zixiibacteriota bacterium | reverse complement strand
GGCCGAAAAACCCGCGAAGAGGTCACGACCCCATATCCGAATCAGTGGTCGTCCATGTGACAGGGCGATTTGTCCGCCCGCCATGCCTTCACCATCGGTGTTCGTGAAGTTCCACGTGGATCGGTCTGCATTGCCGTAGAAGAGCAATTCAAAAAGCTGACGATCAAACCGTCCACGGGCGACGACAAATGCATCCGCGTGGAGACTCCAGCGGCCGATGCGTGTGGCCATTGCCGATGCCGCGACATCGGAACGCAGCCGAAAACCATCAGCCGGAATCCCCGAGAGAATGGCCGCCTTGTCATTGTCATCAAGATCAGTGCCGTTGTAGCGCCGGTACTCGGCGAATCCCAGGCTGTTATTGCCGACGCCAACGCCGACTCCGGCCAGCCGCAGTTGGAAGCCACTCTCTTGCCGCCAGCCGAGATGCGCTGGATTCCCGTACGCGGCGTCGATACCAAAACCCAGGACTGTCCCCGCGCCCGCCGTGCCGAGAGCGAGCGGTGTCATCGGATCGGCCTCGACCACGGTCGCACCGCCACTGCTCAAGAGTCCCGCCACCGTCGCCAACAGAAGGCCCCGAACCATCGTCCTGCCCATTCTCATCATCGCGTTCCCTCCTGCGTCGCCGATTCGGAGCGAACCTCCAGGCGCGCTGATGCGCTCCACGCGATGCGATCCGTAGCTGCGATGCGCGATGGAACCCCGGCCCCTGGACCGATGAGCAGCAGATCCCCGGTGGCCCACAAGGTGTCATTCTCGAAAAGGCTGATGTCTTCCGGGCCGATGCCAAAATGCAGAGTCGAGGTGGATTCCCCGGTCGCATGCCCCGAGCCGTCTGTCGGCGCAGGGGAGATGATCGAGGGACCGAAAACCAGACGCGGCTGGGTGCTCACGCCGGCGGAATCGCCGCCGATTCTCAGTGTCAGCCGGGCTCCCAACGGCAGATGATTGGTGATCGAAATATCGAGATCGCCGCGTACCAGCCGCCCGCGGCGGTCGGCATCGTTGTTCCCGGTCAGATCAACACGGACAACGTCCCCGGACAGGGTTACCGAATCGGCGTACACACTTGCCGGCGTGGTCAGGATCACCCGTGGCAGCAGGAAGTCGGTTGCATGGACGGTGCCCACCGACACGCCATCCCCGTACTCAACGGTCGCAGCGAACGAAATTTCCCGTGACAGCGGCCGCAGCAGCTTCGCGATCTCGGGCACGGTCAGATTGGAGACTGTTGGATCGCCGCCGGTGCCGGGAAGAATCGTCCCCGTCACCGGAATTGTGACGGACCTTTCGTTGCTGACATGACCGGCGACGTGCGCGACCCATGGCAGGGTGGAGGTGATCGCCAGAACACATGTTCCGCTGTCGAGCCCGATGTCGCCCAACCCATCGGGAAGATTCAGCGAGAATGAATTCCATTGAACCGACTGGCTGGTTGCGCCCAGCGCGCCCGTCGCCGATCCTAACCGCAGGTCGTGCACACTCGCAGTGATTCCGATGCCGTCGGTGCCGGCCAGAGTCACGACCGATCCCGAAGATCCCGGTGACTGGACGGACGCGTGTAACTCTGCGACCGATGACGATGCCGAGTTGGAAAACTCGCAGCCTGCCAGATCGATGTTCGTCTCGAATGAACCACCGGCACCGATTGATGCGTGGCCTGCCAGTATCTCGCCCGCGCGCGTCAAGCTGGGACAAGTCCACTGGACGTCGAACGGCAGTGGCGTCGCGTTCGACCAGGTGAGGTCCAGTCGTCCCGAACGAAGGTCAGCCGCGCTAATCCTGTGCTCATTACTGATCCTGATTGAATCGCTGAAGTCTCTGGAGATCGCGGGCACAATTCCTCGGGCGCTCGCAACGCGCAGCCCGGATGGCAGCTCGGTTGTGACCTGCACGTACTTGCCATCAGCGGTCAGGATGGTCCCGCCCGGCGTGTAGAATCTCAGGAGGTAATCCCACGCGGATGTCACCGCACCCGGTCCAACCGGACCGCTGCCCACGGCCGAGTCGCCGGTGGCAATCGGCCCACCCACTGCCAGTGTTACCAGCGGCTGCGACTGGCCGCTGTTATAGAGAGTTATCGTGACAGAATCGAGAGCGATCCCGAGTTGATTGGAGATAACTGTACGGACCTGGCCACTCTGCACTTCGACCGCATCCCATCCCGTCATCGATGGCAGCGACCGGCGCGTCTGCGCGGAAAACGAAGCGACGAAACCGACCGGCCCCGCATAGAGATCGCTGAGTTGAAGCGTTGTGCTCGTCCGTGCGCCGGTCGCAATGTCGAACTGGCCAACTGCCAGATGCGACGACGTTGAGATCGGAGCGACGCTCAGGTGGTCACCAACGAACACCGTGTCAAGATCGCGTGCGACACGCAGATACGCGCCCGAGTCGGCCAGCCAACTCAGACCTTCGATGCCCGAATGCTCAGTAATATAAGGAAGGTCAAAGGAGCGTGAAGCGATTGGTACCCGCAACGCCACATTCCAACGGGGGGCCTGTGGTGCCTTCAAGCCGCATCCACCCAGAATGAGCAGGGTGGTCAGTGCGATCCACCTCCGTCTGTTGATGAAACGCCGCGAGCACTTCGAGTAACCCCACCTGTTCGACTCCATCTCTCCCCCGTGGTCCAAAGGATGACTTCATTCGGACCGGATCGTCTGATCGCAAGGAGTGTGCCATCAGCGATCGCCCGGCCATGCCGACCACCTCTTGGCTGCCTAAGACGTTGTCAGTCAGTCGGTTATGCGAGATAATTACCGGTGGCCCTTGACCTTCGTTGCAGCTATCCGGTTCCAGGCACTTGTCGCAATCGGGGGAGAATCCCGCTTCTCCATTGGATTAAGGCCATCTGACGAAAAGGTGGCGTCCTCACCTTGAGATCCAACGATCTGATCCTCGCCCGTGTGATCGGGCGAGGAATTTGCTCATCGCAAACTTTGCGGCGCAGAACACCGGTATTTCCCTCTAAATCTCTTGACAAATCAGCAGTTACGTGCAACTTAGAACTGGATGATTCGCAGGGAACAATGCGAATGCACTTTCGAGAGACAACGATCTGGAGCGCGACGTATCTGATGTAGAGTGTTACAACTGGCGGTCCGATGGGCCAAGGCCCAAT
>JAGVEK010000523.1 GCA_020058315.1 Candidatus Zixiibacteriota bacterium | reverse complement strand
CTCTTCCGATCTCAGGCTGAAGGTTGCGACCGCCTGTCCCGACGGCGTGTACTTCAACTCCGGATCCTTGCCCAGATTCCCGATCAACTCCACGCGGTTTAATGATGCCATGACTGCTCCTCCTCTGTTCCGCTTGGCGCGGAACGGCCGAAACTGAGTTCCTGACGCACTCCGACCACGATATGCCCTAGCCCCATGCAATCATCAGGGTTCGGGCGGGGATGGGTCAATCACTTTCTGACATTCCACCACACCGAATCATGCGGATGTTATCCTGTCGAAAGGCCCTCAGACACCTCTCTTGACCCGCCCGTTCTTTTGGACAACATTGTCTGTCGCGCATCGGGAGCTTTGGGTGTGGCACCCAGCGCAGGCAATGCCATGAGACGTCTCAACATCGCCATCGATCAAATGGCACCCCGTCTGGGGGACATCGCTACGAATGTCGCCGCGCACCGAAAGTCGATTGCGTGGGCGCGGCGGCAGAAGGCCGACTTGCTGGTCTTCCCGGAGTTGTCGCTGACCGGATATATGGTCATGGGCATGGTCTCGCATGTGGGTCTTGCGCCTGACGATCTCGTGCTGACAGAACTCGCACGCAGCGCCGGGCCGCTCGGCGTGATTCTGGGATTCGTCGAACGAGCCGACGACGGACGCTTCTACAACGCGGCAGCCTTTCTGAAAGATGGAGCGGTTCGCGCCGTCCAGCGCAAGATGTTTCTCCCCAACTACGGGATGTTCGACGAGAAACGCTTCTTCGCCGAAGGTGACCGTCTGGCGCCATTCGACACACCGTGGGGGCGGACCGGTATTCTGATTTGTTACGATGCCCTCCAACCGGCGGTGGCGTATCTGCATGAGCAGGCTGGTGCGCAGTTGATTGTGACCATCTCTGCATCGCCTGCCAGAGGAATTGGTCCAGAAGGTGCGATGACCGGGCGCGAGATATTCCGCATTGCACATCTCGCGCACTCGCGGCTTCTCGGGTTGCCGACGGTGTTCGTGAATCGCGTAGGCACTGAGGAGGGCTCGACTTTCTGGGGTGGATCGCAAGTCCTGGATCCGCAGGGGGAAACCCTCTGCGAGCTGCCCGAATACGAGCCTGCCCGTGAAGTCTGCGAGATCGATCTTGAGGCAACCGCACGCACACACACCCGTTTCCCGCACTTGAAAGAGGGCCGGCCCGACTTCATCCTCCAGGAGTTGTGGCGGCTGTGCATGGGTCCCCATCCGCCTCTCAGTTCTCCGTGGAGCACGATTCCGTGAAACGACCGGTCAAACAGATCGATCTGACGGTTGATTCGCTGGTGACCGTCGGGCTCTTGATCGAGTTTCTCTGCGGTCACTTCGAGAAGAAGGGCTTCGCTGACGCCGTGCTCGGTGTTTCGGGCGGAGTCGACTCCGCCGTGGGAGCGGCGCTCGCCGTCGAAGCACTCGGCGCGGATCATGTTGCAGGTCTGGCAATGCCGGCTGAGGAATCCGATCCCGCGAGTCTGGCGGATGCGGAGAAAATCGCAGCGCTGTACGGTTTCAATCTGCTGCTGCGGCCAGTTGGCTCCGTCATCAGCGCGTTCTTCGATGGATCCGCCGGTGTTGGCAACGTGCGTCTCGGCAATGCTGCTGCACGCGCGCGAATGATGCGACTGTTCGACTACTCGCATGAGCATCATGCCCTGGTGATTGGCACATCAAACAAGACCGAACTGCTCCTGGGGTATGGCACCTGGTACGGCGACCTGGCCTGTTCAATCAACCCGATCGGAGATCTGTACAAGACACAGATCCGTCAATTGGCCAGTTTCCTGGGTGTCCCTGATGAGGTCATCGAAAAACCTCCATCCGCTGACCTGTGGCCCGGCCAGACCGATGAGGGCGAACTGGGGTTCACATACGAAGAAGTTGACCGGCTGCTGTATCTCATGATCGACTGCGACTACTCGTTCGAGGCGCTGACCGAGCGCGGTTTCGCGCCGGGATTCATCAAGCGCGTTGTCGATCTCATCACGTCCAGCCAGTTTAAGCGGTCGCTGCCGACAATTGCCAAGCTCTCCGCAAAGACCGTAGGGATTGACCTCCATCTTTCTCGGGACTGGGGGACATGATGCCATTACCCGCCCCTTGTCGCGTACACGCGGTCATCGCCCGGACGGCACTTGTGCAGGGAAGAAGAACGTGAGCGATCGTCCAGCCTCGCCGGCTAACGAGGGGGCAGATAGTGCCCGGGGCGTTCTCTACGTGGTCGCCACGCCGATCGGGAATCTCGGGGACATCTCCCAGCGCGCCCTGGATGTTCTGCGTAGCGTTGATCTGATCCTCTGCGAGGATACCCGGCACACGCACAAGCTCCTCTCGCATTACGCCATCAGTGCCCGCGTCGAATCTTACCACGAGCACAACGAGCGCCAGAAGACGCCGTCGCTGGTGGAACGGATTCGGGCAGGTGCCCAGGTGGCGCTCGTTTCCGATGCGGGAACGCCCACAATCTCTGATCCGGGATACCCCCTGCTCGAAGCGCTCTCCCATACAGAGATCACGGTCGTCCCAATTCCGGGTCCGTCGGCGGTGACCGCGCTGCTTTCCGTTTCAGGGCTTCCAACAGACCGGTTTGTTTTCGAAGGATTTCTGCCGGTCAAGTCGGGGAAACGTCTCCGCCGGCTGTCGGAATTGGCCACCGAGGAGCGCACCATCGTGCTTTTCGAGTCGCCCTATCGTATCGCACGAACACTCGGGGAATGTCACAGCGCGTGGGGGGACCGGCGTAGCTGTCTGGGACGGGAATTGACCAAGAGGTTCGAAGAAATCAGGCGTGGTTCCCTCGCTGAACTCTGTGAATGGGCCCAGGGACACACTTTCAAGGGCGAAATTGTCCTCGCGGTCGCCGGCCTCGGTCGCGACCGCACACGTGCATAACGTGCCACCCTCCACGGCAATCCTTGCGGTTCAGTGTCGATCCAATTAAATTCGCCCGCCATGGGATCGGATCGCCAGAGACTCTCACTCGCCCTGCTATGGCGCTCTGCCCGGCCGCTCGACAAGATCACGTGCGGCTACATCATTCTTTTCGCCGCCGGTCTCCTCGTGTTCGGGTGGCATCACCCTTCGACAGTGTATCTGTTTCCAGTGCATTTGCTGTTGCTCTGTGCGATCGCCTGGATGGCTGTTCGCTGGAGTGACCACCGCGGCGTCCGGGGATTTTTTCGCCACATGTATCCGGTGATCTTGTACACATTCTTCTACTGCGAAATCGCCGTCGGGGTCCACTGGCTGTTCGAGGGTTTTTTCGATGCCCAGATTCTCGCCATGGAACGAGCCTTCTTTGGGGTCGACTTAAGCGTCTGGCTGGTTCCAGCGCAACGGCTCTGGCTGAATGAGTGGATGATGCTGGGGTATTTCTCGTATTACCTGGTGATTCCCACCCTGGCATTCGCACTCTTTTTCCAGAATCGAACCAGGGAGTTGCACGATTTTCTGACCGCGGTTACGATTACATTCATTATTTCCTATTTCGGATTCATGCTGTGCCCGATCGAGGGGCCGCGGTTTTCCCTCGCCGGCGAATTCAGCGGGCCGCTGCCGGGCGTTCTTCTAGTTCCTCTGGTCAATTGGATTGTTGAATCGGCCGCGATTCACGGTGGATGCATGCCCTCGTCCCACGTGGCAGTGGCGCTGGTCGTGCTGATCTGGGCCTACCGGACCAACCGGCGCCTTGCAGCGATCATGACTCCTTTCATCGTCACGCTGTTCTTCGCGACTGTATGGGGACGGTTTCACTATATTTCAGATGTGGTCGCCGGCTGGCTGGTTGGTGTGGCTGGGTTTCGTCTGGCCGCTTATTGGTGCGCAACGCGAGGAACCGAGATTAAGGCCGGATCACGACCTGTTTCGAGCCGCGTGCCTGTGACAAGGTGAGGATGTGTTGCATGGGCGCGAAATGGAGTCGCCGTTAGGAGGCTGAAACGCTATGTGCCCCGAATTCTTTCACATCGGTCCGTTCGCCCTGCGAGCCTATGGTCTGACGCTCGCGCTCTCGTTTTTCATCGGGCTGGCGCTGATCGCCCGCGAGTCGCGCCTTCTCGGGGTCGATGCGGAGCGGACATCGAATTTCGCGTTTGTCTTGATTGCGTTCGGGCTGTTGGGTGGGCGTCTGGGGTATGTTTTCTATCACTGGGGCGAGTTTTCGGGCCACCCGTTGAACATCATCAACCCGTTTGCCTCGGGTGAACGGTTTGGCATTGCCGGTCTGACTCTCCAAGGCGGGATGCTTCTCGCCTTTGTTGCGGGGTGGGTCTACGTGCGACGCTGGAAGATGTCCTTGGCCGCGACTCTTGACGCCGTGGTGCCTGCGGTCGCGTTCGGGATCTTCCTGACGAGGATTGGCTGCTTTCTGAACGGCTGCTGCTTCGGCGTCCCAACCTCCCTGCCTTGGGCGGTCAGTTTCCCCGAAGGGTCACCAGCGTACGCATTCCTGGGATCCATCCCCGTTCATCCCGCACAACTATACTCGTCCGCCTACGGACTGGCCCTGTTCTTCATCCTGCTCTGGGTCAACCGCCGTCCTCACAATGTCGGAGTGACCACGGCAGCCTTCTTCATGATCGAGGCCGCGTCCCGGTTCTTGATCGAATTCGTGAGATACTACGAGACCGAACTCTGGTTCGAGGTGGGTTCACTGAAGATGACCTACAACCAGCTCGTATCGGCCGGGCTATTCATCGTTGGAATTGCCTTCTGGTGGAATTCTCGTCGTACAGCATCGGCCAGCGCCGCACCGCGAGACGGTACCCTCCAATCACCACCCGAATAGCCTCTGCATGCTCGCAGGGTGCTCCAAGCGAGCATGCACGGGTGGGTCTCGACCGCGTCGCGCCCACGCCGTTGCAATTGGCATGCAATAGAGCGGACTGATTCGAAGCAAGTCAGCTTGAGACGGAGCCCAGATCTATGCAAATGGATGCGCAAGAGTGTAAATGATGCCTGCCACATCGGGCCTTGGCCGTCCGCAGTCGGAGATCGCGGCCACGCAAACACACGACTTCTTGACCCGGGGATCCGGCGAAAGCATAGCGTTCCGAGAAAGAATCGTCATTTCGACATTCGAACGCGTATAAGGGCCGTTGTAAGGGGAAGCCTTAGACTTCACTCTGACTGACCGCGCCGCGATCTTCCGCTCGGCACTCACTGGAAAGCCACACGGGTTTCAAAGGCCGTCCGGGCCAACGGACTGGAGACGCCGTTTCGTCTCTGGCCACAGAAGGATGTGTATCATGGAAGGAACCAGCGACAGCACGCCAGTCGTGGTGGAAGAAGCCGCCAAGACGAAGACCTCCACAGTCGAAGGCACGGTCAAGTCTTTCGATCTGGGCAGGCGTTATGGCTTCATCACGCAGGACAGCTCGAGCAAGGAAGTCTTCGTGCATCAGGAGGCCGTCCTGGGTGAGGGCAGCCAGAACCTTGCCACCGGTGATCGCGTGTCATTCGAAGTGACCGAGGGTCCCAAGGGGCTGCGCGCCGCTTCGGTCCGCAAGCTTTAGGACGCGAGTCGTCAGACCAAGCCGGTCAGCGGACGGGGGACGCCGTTTCGTCCCCGCAATGAGAGGATGTGCGTCATGGAAAGAAACTTTGTTCAAAAGGCAACTGTGATGGCCGAGGGCACGGTCCGATCCTTCGACGATGCCATCGGGAGAGGTCTGATCGCCCGCGAGGAAGGCATGGACGTCTATGTGAATCGCGCGGCCATCAAGGAGCTGGGTCCTCGCACTCTCGTCACCGGGGATCGTGTACGAT
>JAGVEK010000287.1 GCA_020058315.1 Candidatus Zixiibacteriota bacterium | reverse complement strand
TTCTCGATCCCCGTGCAGTACCCGACTTCTTTCAGCATTTCCAAATCGAACTTGGTGCGTGATTCCAATCGCTGGGCTTCAAGCAACTTGTCCTGCGCCCGGAAATGCTCCAACTGCTGGGCCAGCTCGATCTCAATACTCTTGATCGCCCGCTGTAAGCTCGGAACGGTCGTCACGAAGTGCTTGGCCGGATAGATCGCTTTCTTGTCCTGCTGCCGCACAACCTCCCCGGTCAGTGAATCGACCAGCGTGATCTTATCGATTTCATCGCCGAACAGTTCAACGCGCACCGCTGTCTGCTCATACGCCGGTATGATCTCAATCGTGTCCCCCCGAACGCGAAACGTGCCGCGGGCCGAATCGAAATCATTGCGGCTGTAATGAATGTCGATCAGCTTGTGCAGGAGCTCGTCGCGCGGGATCGTCTGCCCCACCTCCAGGAACACCATCAGGCTCTTGTAATCCTCCGGCGACCCCAGCCCGTAGATGCACGACACCGACGCCACAATGATCACATCGCGCCGCTCCAGAAGTGACGCCGTCGCTCGCAGACGCAGCCGGTCGATGTCGTCATTGATCGATGTGTCCTTTTCGATGTACGTGTCGGTCTGCGGCACGTACGCTTCCGGCTGGTAATAATCGTAGTAACTGATGAAGAACTCGACCGCATTGTCCGGGAAAAACGACTTCAGCTCACCGTACAATTGCGCCGCCAGCGTCTTGTTATGGGAAATGACGAGCGTCGGACGCCCCCAGTGGGCGATGACATTGGCCATCGTGAACGTCTTGCCCGATCCGGTCACTCCCAGCAGCGTCTGACACTTCAGTCCGCGTTCGAGGCCGTCCACCAGCGCCGCGATCGCCTGCGGCTGGTCGCCGGTGGGTGTGTAAGGGCTTTTCAGGTCGAAAATGCTCATCCTCGTCACTGCCTCATTTGATCCAGTCATCAGCACACGCAACCACCCATGATACAACCCTGGTATCAGCCTGCCAATCATCTTGGCCTGATCTTGCGCAGAGATGGGCGGACAAAACTCGTCAGAAACCCGGAACCGAAAGGGAAATAACCGGTTGGGTCTGGTGTATACATAATCGGCAGGTGAGAGGTGAAGACCACAAAGCCTCTGTTCCTGTCGAGGCCAGGATGCCAAAGAGGCGAATTCTGTTGACAATTGACCGCGAATTGGCAAAAATGAAAGACTTGTCGGCCAATGGAAGTCGACTTTCGGAGAATGGAGATAATCATGGGTTTCGCTGCAATCTTTGAATCCGGGGCAAGGCAGTACGCCGTCGGTGTGGGTGATGTGGTCAGAGTCGAGCGTCTGAATGGCGCCGCCGGAGACCTGATTGAGTTTGAGAAGGTTCTCCTGCTCCGTAAGGGCGATGCAACGACCACCGGACGGCCGTATGTCGATGGCGCCCGGATCGTCGGGGAAATTGTCAAGCAGGGACGTGACGACAAGCTGGTGGTCTTCAAGCACAAGAAACGTGCAGTCTACCGGCGCAAGAATGGCCACAAACAGCAGCATACGCTCGTGCGCATAACGGACATCGTGTCCTGAACGGGCGGATGGCCAAAGGCGGGGATCAGTCTTCGCCCCATAAGGTGAATCAATTGCACTTCCTCAATCCAGCGCGGCGGGGAGTCTGGCGGGTATCCCCAGTTCTCGCGTTGTGTGCCATCCTTGCCGGCGCCGCAATTCTCCACGCCCAGGATCAGACCATCTCCGAGGTCGTCGTGGAGGGCAACCGATCGACCGACACCCAGTTGATCATTGGCAACAGCGGTCTCATCGCTGGTCAGAAGCTCTCCAACGAGGCCATCCAGCAGGCCATTCACCAGATCTACGGTTTGAAGCTGTTCGACGACGTCCGGATTCTTGGCGAACCGGTCCAAGGCGGCCTGCGCCTCGTCATCAAGGTCGTGGAGGCGCCCCGGCTCGACAAGATCGTCCTCAAGGGGAATAAGGAAATCAAGGAAGAGGATCTCAAGCTCGACTTGAAGCGTGGCCAAACTCTGTCACCGGAACGCCTGAAGGAAGCCGAAACCGCAATCCGCAGGGCCTATCGCGAGAAGGGGTTCTTCCTGGTGGACGTGCAGCCCCGTCTGGACTCCACCGCTGTTCTGGGCGAAGCCAATGCCGTATTTGAGATCCAGGAGAATACGCAAGTGACCGTCGAAGCGGTCATCTTCGACAGCGCCCGCCAGCTTTCCTCTTCCACTCTTCAGAAGAAGATGAAAAACAAGCCGCGTGGTTTCCTCAAGTCCATCTTCGGCGGCGGGAAATTCAATCGCGAAAAGTACACTGAGGACAAAACCGCCATCATTGATGTCTACAAGAAGAACGGTTTCCTCGATGCGATCCTGGTCTCGGACACGATTATCCTCAACGAGGCGAAGAGCAAGGTCACGCTGAAGTTTGAGGTGAATGAAGGGCCGAAATACTACTTTGGCACGACGACCTTCGCCGGTGAGCAGGTCTTCGGTGAAAGCAAACTCCGCCGCGCCCTGCGATACGACGAGGGTGACGTATTTGATCAGGAACGCTTCGAAGAGTCGATCAGCAACATTTACACCGCCTACCAGGAAGATGGCTATCTGTACGCGCGCGTGGTCGAGGACATCAAGACCGCTGACACCATCGTCAATGTCACTTGCGAGATTTCCGAGGGTGTTCCCGCCCATGTGCACCGCATCAATGTCGAGGGAAACGTCAAGACAAAGGACAAGGTGATCCGTCGCGAACTCGCCATCTACCCCGGCGAGGTGTTCCGCCGGTCCAGTTTGATGCGCTCCCTGCGGAATGTGATGCAACTAAACTACTTTGGCAATGTCACTCCGGACTACCGCGTTCTGCCGGATGGTCAGGTCGATCTGATCGTGAAAGTCGAGGAGAAGCCGACCGGACAGGTTCAGGTTGGCGCCGGGTACTCCGGCCAGGACAAGCTGGTTGGCACTGTGTCGCTCGGAATCCCCAATCTGCTGGGCAATGGCCAGGACGCCAACCTCTCGGTCGATTTCGGCGCCCGCCGCCAGTCCTATTCTTTCGGAATCACGGAGCCATGGTTTCTTGATACCCCGACAACCGTCGGGTTCGATCTCTACAACACACAGCGAGACATCGACCTCTCGTATATCTCCGGAACAAGCGACTACACCGAGAAGAAGAGGGGATTCGACCTGCGCTTCGGGCGGCGTCTCCGCTGGCCCGATGACTACTTCCGCGTATATGCAGACTACCGGCTGGAAAGCACGGTCGCGAAGGATTTTTCGCAGGCCCTCAGGGACTACTTCGGAAATCAGGCGGGATCGCCCCACAACCAGACCTGGCCACAGACAACGTCCACCTCTTCCATTACCATCCTGCGTGATTCTCGCGATCTGCCGGAATTCGCCACGCGTGGATCCAAAGCCTCGTACCAGATTGAGTACACCGGCGGGGTGCTCGGCGGCATGTGGTCCTACATGAAACATACAATTTCCTATGCCCGTTACCAGCCGATCTGGAAGGGACTGACTTTCGCGCCTTCATGGAGACTCGCCTTGATCGAGGGTGACGCCGGCGCCAGCGGCGTGCCGTATCTGGAACTTCTCAGCGCCGGCGGCATTCGGTCCGATGCGACGATCCGCGGCTATGACGACGGGTACGTGCAGGCTAGAACCCTGAGTGACACGACCGGCCGGGGCCACATCCCCGGCCTGATGACTGGAGCTTTCATCCGCAGTCTCGCGACCGGCGATCAGAACGGAACATACAGCCGCTATATCTCCTACCCCGGACGCGCGCTGGCCGTGATGAACGCGGAGATCACCTTCCCGGTCGTCAAAGAGCAGATTCACGGGTTGTTATTTTTCGACGCCGGCAATGTCTGGTCCAGCGTCTCCCAGATGGTTCCTCTCGCAAATCTTTACACTTCCTATGGATTCGGGTTCCGATTGACCGTGCCCGGCATGGGAACACTGGGTTTCGACTTCGGCATCCCGCTGCGGGGTTTTGAAAAGGGAAAGATCAAACCCCATTTCCAATTTGGGGGCAATTTCTAAAACGACTGCTTCACATTCCGGCAGATGGAGACCTCATGACCACACATTCATCGGTTACACGGTTCTGGATCTGTTCACTCATCGGCGCAATGGCGCTGGTATTCGCTTTCACTCCCGGCGCGCGCGCCCAATCAGGGAAGACCGCCTGGGTCGACCTCGACCGGATCTTGAGCGAATACAAGGAGTTCAAGGAAGCGGAGAACCTGTTCCAGAAAGATGCGCAGGTCTGGGAGGCCACGTTCGACAGTCTCCAGACCCAGTACCTCAACAAACTCGATGACTACCGCAAGCAGCGTCTCATCCTGACAGACGACACGCGGAAGGCGCGCGAGACTGAACTGGCCGCCATGGAACAGAATCTCATGCAGACCAAGGCGAAGTATGAGGCTGATGCCGAACGCCGCCGGGCGGAACTGACATCCCCGATTCTGAAGAAGATTCAGGACGTCGTCCAGCGTGTCGCCATCAGCGAGGATTTTGATTATGTGCTGAATGGCTCGCAAAACTATCTCTCCTCCGCCGGGATCCAGTTCAGCCCGATCATGTACGCCAAAGACAAGCTCGACCTGACCGACCGGATCTTCGAAGAACTGGCCAAGCTCAAATGAACTTCACACTGCGGGAGATGGCCGAGCGGCTGCAAGCAGAGCTGATCGGCGGCGGCGATGCGGTCATCACCGGAGTGGCCGGGATTGACACGGCCCGCGAAGGCCAGCTCACTTTTCTCGCCAATCCCAAATACGCGCAGCATTTGAAATCCACTCGTGCGGCGGCGGTCCTGGTGCCGCCGTTGTCCGCCGGAGTCCACTTTGAGCATGAGGACCTCCCCGCAGGGCTTCCCCTGCTGCGGCATCCAAATCCATACTATGCCTTCTTGCAGGCGCTGAGAATCTTCCATCCGCCTCCTCCTGCGCCCGAACCGGGCGTGGACCGCTCCGCGCGAATCGGACAACGCGCGCATCTTGCCGATGGCGTCCACGTCGGCCCAAACTGTGTGGTTGAAGACGATGTATCCCTGGGCACCGGGACCGTGATTCTCGCGGGTTCCTTTGTCGGCGTGCGTTCGGTTCTGGGAGCCGGCTGTCTGATCGGTCCAAACGTGACCATCCTGCCCGGGTGCACGCTGGGTGCGCGCGTCCGAATCCATCCGGGGTCAGTGATCGGGGCCGATGGATTTGGCTATGCGCCATATCAAGGGCGTCACCACAAGATCCCGCAGGTAGGCGGCGTGACAATCGGGGACGATGTTGAAATCGGCGCCTGCTGTGCCATCGACCGCGCCACCATGGGGCAGACCGTCGTCGGCCGCGGAACCAAGATCGACAATCTCGTCCAGATTGCCCACAATGTCCAAATCGGCGAAGACTGCATCATCATTGCGCAAGTCGGTATCTCGGGCTCCACAAAGCTCGGCGACCGTGTGACGCTGGCCGGTCAGGTCGGTGTGATTGGCCACATCGAGATTGGCGCCGGCGCCGTGGTCGCCGCCCAGTCCGGAGTGGGGAAATCCGTGCCTCCGGGGGGCCGGCTCTTTGGCTCGCCCGCCGTCGAGTTCGCGCGCCAGAAACGCATCATCGCCACCATGCACTCCCTCCCGGAACACGTGAAGACAATCCGCAGCCTCGAAAAACGCATCACCGAACTGGAAGCCGCGCTCGGCAGCAAGACCCCCTGAAAGACGATCTGGTTTACTGAGGTGACAGTCCAAAAGACACGGACAAGCGAATCTCGGCACTGACGTGCCGAATTCCCTTGTCCGTGGCACCCTTAATACTTTAGCCCGATGCCGTTTCCGGCGTAAGAGTCCCCTTCCGTTCGCTGCGCAGTTTCGCGATGGCTGTGACTGCAAGGTAAAGCGCCAGCAGGATCAGGGCGGTGGCAGAAAGGCTGTTGATCAGGGCGATGTCGAAGCCGTGGGCGGCGCGGATGTTGGCGATGGCGAGTTTGCCCAGAGACCAGAGCGTGATGGTCAGGACGAAGATCATGGGCAGGAGCGTGAAGGAGATGCGGCGGCGGGCTTGATAGAGCCAGACAGTGATTGACAGGAGCGAAAGGGCGGCGAGGAGTTGGTTGGATGAGCCGAACAGAGTCCAGAACTTCACCCATGAGCCTTCGGGCGCGCCGGCGAGGAAGTAGACCGGCAGCGCGATGGTGATCAGGGTTCCCCCAATCGCACCCATTCTCCCCTTCCAGCCGAACAGTTCCTGGACAATGAGCCGCCCGAGGCGGGTGCAGACGTCAAGCGTGTCGAAGACAAATGTCGAGAAGGCCATTGCTCCGAACGTGATGGCGAACTTGAGATGTGCTTTGCCGATGATCAGACAGAGGAAGTTGCCGATGCCGTTGCCGTAGATCGTGCCGGGCTTCAGGCCTTTGATGTCGTCCTGGGTGACGATCATGATCGTGACGAGAGCGATCAAAGCGACGAATCCCTCGGCCAGCATCGCACCATAGCCGACCGGCTGCATGTGGGATTCGCGGGCAATCTGCTTCGAGGTTGTACCCGAACATACTAACCCATGGAAACCGCTACACGCGCCACAGGCGATGGTGACAAACAGAAATGGGAACATCGCGCCGGTCATGCCGCCGACGTCCCACGACCGGAACGCTTCCTGCTTGATCTCGTAGCCGCCGAAGAAAACACCGACAATGCCGAGCGCCAGCGCCAGGTAGAGTACGAAACCGCCGAGATAACCGCGCGGCTGCAAGAGCGCCCACACGGGCATGACCGAGGCAACGCAGCAGTACGCCAGAATCAGCATCCCCCACATTCGGGCATCGAGGATCATCACAGTCGAGATCTTGGTGCCAAACCACGCAAGTCCCAGGGTGGCGGGCACGAAGATGATGGTCACCAGCCAGAGCGGCGGTTTCAAGTACCGTTGCACGATTCCCATGATGACGGCCAGCAGCAGGTACATGACGCTGGCGGCCGCGACCGCACCACCGGGATTGAAGCTGACCTTGACTGCCTCCAACTCTTCGGTGACACCGACGAAGCTGGAGGCCGTGATGTCGGCGAAGGCGACGATGACATAGATCAGTGCGATCCAAATGAAGGCCATCATGGCCATTCCGGCGCGGGGGCCGAGATGTTCACGGGTGATCTCGGCGATCGAACGCGCGCCGTGGCGGACAGAGGCAGTCAGAGTTGAGAAGTCATGCACGGCGCCGATGAGCACGACCCCCAGCCCGATCCAGAGCAGACAGGGCAGCCAGCCGAAGGTTTGGCAGGCGAGGATCGGCCCTGCAATCGGTCCGGCGGCGGCGATGGCAGAGAAGTGCTGAGCGAAAAGATAGAATGGGCGAGTGGGGACAAAATCGATGCCGTCATTGACGGTGTGCGCGGGAGTAACCCGCTTGTCATCGATAACGAACTGTCTGGCTACCCAGCCGCCGTAGAGACGGTAGGCGACCACCATGAGAACCAGAAACGAGACAGTCAAGAGTAGTACACTCATGGTCACCTCTCCCCGCTTGGGGTCGACGGATATGGAAAAGTGATCGGGCGGCGGGGGCAAGGGCAATGTTGAGTGAATGGGTTTTTGGTTTGGAGGCGGGAGGCTGGATGCCGAAGCACGGGTGTAAACACCCGTGGCATCAGAATTCGGGGCGACGCCGTCGGTGACATAAGATGGTCAATCCTTGGCCAATTTGCCAAACGGGCAACAATCGGGACCGTATCTGGCAGTGAGGCGTCGATGGCTGGTACCAGGACAAAGACACAGTACGAGGCGAGGGCACGGGTGATCAAGGCGATGGCGCACCCCAGCCGGTTGCTCATCATTGATGAGTTGAGCCGACGCGAACGGTGTGTGCACGAACTGACCGAGATGATCGGCGCCGACATCTCCACTGTGTCCA
>JAGVEK010000279.1 GCA_020058315.1 Candidatus Zixiibacteriota bacterium | reverse complement strand
CGCAGTTACCAACCGTTATCTGTCCAGGCAGCGTCAACGTGTCGAACGATCCCGGCACTTGCGGCGCCGTGGTGAACTACACGGCGACCGCTTCCGACAATTGCACCCCGCCGACCGTGGTCGGTACCCCGCTCTCGGGATCGACCTTCGCGGTGGGAACCACGCCGGTCAAGGTCGTTGTGACCGACGCCGCAGGGAATAAGGACAGTTGCACGTTCAATGTTGTTGTCAGCGACACCACGAAGCCGGTGATCACCTGCCCGGGCAACGTAGTAGTCGGCAATGACCCTGACGCGTGCGGCGCCGTGGTTAGCTTCTCCGCTCCAGTGGCATCGGACAACTGTTCCGTCTCGAGTGTCGTGAGTGTGCCACCGTCGGGTTCATTCTTCCCGGTGGGGAATACGCTGATCACCAGCACGGCCACTGACGCTTCGGGGAATCAGCAGACTTGCACCTTCACCGTGACGGTGAATGATACTCAGAAGCCCACAGTCACCTGCCCGGCGCCAATCGTTGTGACCGTTCCCAATGGTCAGACCAGCGCCGTGGTCATCTTCAGCGTGTCGCTTTACGACAATTGTCCCGGGCTGCTCAACGTGGTGACACCGCCATCCGGGTCCACATTCCCGCTCGGCAGCACCGATGTGAAGAGCGTTGTGACTGACGCATCCGGGAACAAAGACTCGTGCACATTCCAGGTCAGCGTTGTCGTGGGCAATTCCACGCCGGCAATTGACCCGATTGCACCGCAGGCGGTCAACGAGGGGTCCAATCTGACCTTCCCCATCGCAGCGCACGATCTTGACGGGGATGCCGGCATCACTCTTTCGATGATCAACAACCCCGGCGGCGCGAACTTCACCGACAACGGCTCAGGCAGCGGGACATTCGACTGGACCCCGTCCTGCGCGCAGGGTGGTTTGATATACAATGTGAAGTTCATCGCCTCGGATGGCTCTCTGGCTGATACCGAGACAGTGGCGATCACGGTTGCTGACATTCCCGAGCTTGTGGTCGCGACTCCAAGTTCAGTCGCCATCAATTACCAGATTGGTGCTCCGCTGCCGACGCCGATCACTGTCGATCTGTCGGATCCGGGCTGCAGCGGTCTGTTTGCGTGGCAGGCGGTTTCGAGCCAGCCATGGCTGACGTCCGATGCGGACACTGGCACGACTCACTCCACCGTGCATTTGACGGTGAATCCTGCGGGTCTGTCCGTTGGCGACTACGATGCGACCATGACCTTTGGGGCGAGAGTAGTGGAGAAGACGACATTCGTGGGCACGAACGTTGTTCAGGTCCATCTGCATGTCGGTCCTGCGCCTCACGATTCCGTGTGGGTGACCAGCGCTTCCGGCGAGTTTGGCGACACGGTGGCAGTGGATGTCAACTTCTGCAACAACCATGAAGCCACCGGAATCTCGGTTG
The DNA here is from genome assembly GCA_020058315.1 of Candidatus Zixiibacteriota bacterium. Taxonomy (GTDB): domain Bacteria; phylum Zixibacteria; class MSB-5A5; order WJJR01; family WJJR01; genus JACRMA01. Next base: position 3,798 of record JAGVEK010000279.1, on the reverse strand, counting down.
GCCTGAAGTACTCTTCGTATAACATGCACGTCATCGGAGCCAGTTTTGCCGGCTCGCGGGTCGAGGCTCTCGGTGCCAAGAGCGCCACCTTGGATCTGTCGAACCGCACGATCTGCCTGTCGGCCATCCCCTTCCCGCCGGAGCCGCGGATCGCGGAAGGATGCGGCTTGCTGGCGACTCTCTACTTCGTTTATGATTCGACCGGCAGTTGCCCGAATCCGGAAAGCACGATGATCGAGTCGTTTATTGTGCCTCCGGGTTGTGAGACGATGCTCACCGACACGATTCCGCTGGCGGTGTATCCATCCTTCGTGCCGGGATTCGTCCACCTCATCTGTCCCGGACAGATCTGTGGTATCGTCAAGAACGACACTGGGGATCCGCTTGAGGATGCGAGTGTGCAGCTCTGGAGTTCCTATCCTTCCGGGACGCTCATCAGCAGTGTCGCCACTGGTGCGGACGGGGTTTTCTGCTTCCTGAACCTCGAGTCTGACGGGCCATTCGATCTGCGCATCTTCCGTAACGGCTATTGCACGAAGATTCTCGGCGGCGTCGTGCCGACGGGAGCGAATTCGCTCGACGTCGTGCTGGATATGCTGCCGGTGGTCAAGACAACGCCGCACGTGGCATGGTACTGGTCAGAGAACGCCAAGCTTGACGGAATCCTGCTTGCGCCGGGCGATGTGATCACCGCCGTCGATCCGGACGGTATCGTGTGCGGCAAGACGGTTGTAGACCTGCCGGGGAGATACAACATCTACGTCATGGGTGATGACCCGACCTCTCTGGCGGTGGACGAAGGCGCCGAAACCGGCGACCTGATCACTTTCTATCTCAATTGCGCGTGTGGACTCTCGGTGCCGGGCCAGTGGGCCGCGACACTGAGTGGGACACAGTTCGACGCCAACTTCGACTGTGCGCAAAGGGCGCTGGAAGTTCCTCTCTGTGATTCCTGGACGCTGTTCTCGTTCAACGTCACGCCGGCCAATCCGTCACCGGCCGCGGTCTTGTCTTCGATCGCGGGAGAGTATCAGATCGTATTCACCTCGACCTGCGCCGGTCCGCTGTCGTGGGATGCGAGCCGGCCATTCAACGACCTCACCGCGATGGATCCATACCATGGGTACTGGCTCAAGACCACGGGCCCGGGCGTGGGACCGATCGCGATCTCCGGAGTGCCCGTCCCGACCAACACACCGCTCGACCTGTGTGAAGGCTGGAATCTGGTCTCCTATCTGCCGGACCTCCCGGACACATTTACCCACGCGCTCAATTCGATCGACGGGCAGTACTCGCACATCTTCGGATTCGAATGCGGTGATGGGTTCGCTTCCTGGGATGCCAAGCGGCCGGCATTCTTAAACGACATCGCATGCATGAAACCGATGCTGGGTTACTGGATCAAGACTACTGTCCCGACGACCCTGAACTACCCCACTGGCGGATACCAGTGCGACGACGGATCACCGATCCTGAGCAAGCCTGTGAATCTGCTGGCGCGTGTCTCGCAGACTCCGTATGTGACCGACTTCTGGTCCATCACCAGCACGAATACGAGCGGTCTGCGTGCGGGCGACCGTCTGACCGTGCGCACTCCGGCCGGCGTGATCTGCGGCGAGTGCGTGGCCGGCTCTGACGGTGCGTTCATGGTGCACGTGTATGGTGATGATCCGGCGACTAGCAGCCAAGTCGAGGGCGCGGTTGAGGGTGAAGCTCTGCAGTTCGAGATCAACGGTGTGCCGGCGACCGTCCAGTCTGGCTCTGCCATCTGGTCGGAGCGCCAGTCCACAGAGCTGACCGTGGCGGCCAAGTCGGGCCCGGTCCCCTCCAGCTACGCACTCTTACAGAACTATCCGAACCCGTTCAATCCATCGACGATCATCAAGTTCCGTCTGCCGGTCGCAACCGATGCGCAGCTGACGATCTTCAACGTCCTCGGTCAGACAGTCCGTGTGCTGATGTCCGGCTCGCTGTCCGAGGGTGAGCACTCGTTCGAGTGGAATGGTCAGAATGAAAGCGGTCAGGCTGTTCAAAGCGGAATCTACTTCTACCGCCTGGACACCCCATCGTGGTCGGATGTGAAGAAGATGACGTTCCTGAAGTAGTCGAATCGAAACGACAGGATCAATGATGTCATCGACTCAAACAAACCATGATTCTCCGGTCCCGCACCCCGCCAGCAAGGCGGGGTACGGCCCTGAGAATCCAGACAAAGGGGTGTTAAACGTGAACAAGGCACTGGGACTATTCGTGCGGGGAGCCTTGGTAGCGGGGATCGTGCTGATCGGGGCCTCGACCGGCTGGGCAGAGATTGCCGGCGAAGTGGTGAACGATGTCGGAACGGCGGTGCCGGATGCCAGAGTCGAGGTCTGGAGTTCCTATCCCGGAGGCACGATTCTGACGTCTGGGAACACCGATGCACTGGGAGCATTCTCTTTGCCCTCGGTTGCCCCGGCGCAATTCGACTTGCGTGTCTACAAGCCCTCGTCCGGAGACCCGGCGTTCTATCCGTCGGTCATCCGCAACCTGCCCGATCCGGTGACCAATGTGCTGGCGATACTGTTTCCGCTGGGCAACGTGATCTATACCCCGCAGGTTCGCAGTTACTGGGACACCACATCGACGTTCTTGGGGGCCCGGTTGGTGGAAGGCGATGTATTGGAAGCGTTCGACCCGGATGGGATACTTTGCGGACTTGCCGCGTCGGCGGGCAATGGAAGTTTCTCCATCTATGTGGTTGGTGATGACGGACTTCCCGATGGCATCGACGAAGGGCCATTCCCCAGCGAATCGGTCGATTTTCGGATCAACGGCCTTCCGGCGGTATCCCCGGTTGCATGGTTTCCGCTCGGTCCGGCACAAGAACACCACCTGAGCGGTGCGGTCTTCTCCTATGGGGTGACGGTCGTCGGTCCTCCGGACGCGAGCGGCCTGCCCGGCGGCCAGGCTCTGCTCTCGTTCCAATTCACCAATACAGGCTCGGAGACTGATTCATTCGATGTCTCCGCGTCGATCGAGACAGGCTGGCCGATTACATATCCGGTGGCAAAGCTCTCCAGTGTCACGCTGCCCCCCGGCGGATCGGCAGGAGTCGATGCCATGATCCATATCCCGTCGGGCACGAACGACACGACGGTGAAGGTCATCTTCGAGGCGAAGTCGCGCACACTGGGTTCGATCGCGGCGGGCGCCACGACGGCTCTTTCCGTGACGACTCCGACCGATGTCTCTACAGGCGCTGGTGGTGGTTCGGTGCCCACACAGTTTTCTCTGGCACAGAACTATCCCAATCCATTCAACCCGGAGACCGAGATTGCTTTCAGCCTGCGTGCCGAAGGGCGTGTGCGGCTGGAAGTTTTCAATCTCCTGGGTCAGAGTGTGGCAGTTCTGATCGATGGCCACCTGCCACAGGGAACGACAGTGGTGAACTGGAATGGCCGCGATGGGCGCGGCGCCGGTGTCCCGACAGGTATCTACTTCTACCGGCTGACTCAGAACAATCAATCGCTCGTTCGCAAGATGACGCTGCTCAAGTAGAACTCGCGGAGTCAATTGCGCCAATGCTTTCGCCCCCAGCCAGTATGGCTGGGGGCTTTTTCGGTCGCCACGCCTCGGATTCTCCTTGCGATTTGGGTGTAAGACTTGAGTATTGCATCCCCGTCGGGGCAGCGATTGATGCAGGTGAAACGGCACGACCAGAATCAGAGCAGGCCATCCACTGAGATGCGGTCCTGTTGTCAAGGAGGAGAGAAGTGATGAATCAGACCCGGCGGGCGATATCATGGCTGGTGACAGGGG
>JAGVEK010000167.1 GCA_020058315.1 Candidatus Zixiibacteriota bacterium | reverse complement strand
GTGTCCTGATCTAACTGCTCCGTCCCTTGCCCTGCGATCTTCGTTGTGGCAGCAGCCGATTCTGGATTCTATCTTGAATTCGGAGTGCATATTCTCGTCAGGTGGGTGCCATGATCGGCCGGACGATCTCCCATCACCGGATCACGATCGAACTCGGCGAGACAAGGGATCAGCACGCCTTCGGCAAGAAATCCCACGGCGGGTTATATGGACAGGAAACCAGGACTCACCGTTCTATGCGGATCAGTCTAATCATTGTCAGGTAGAGGTGGTTTTCCTCCGCAGCAAGGAGCGTTCCATGCGTCGTTACATCACCGTTTTCCTCCTCGCCCTTCTCTCGGTCACGCTTCACTCCGACATCTGGGGCCAGGGACAACCCCGGCAGGTTACCTTCCTGAGTGAAGGCGATTCCATCCACGCCGTCCTGTTTCGTGGATTTGGGGATGGACCGCATCCGACGGCTATCCTTCTGCACGGCTTCCCCGGAGGCGAGGGCGATGTCCTCGGCATCGGGGCGGCGATCACCGCGGTCGGTTGGAACGCTCTCGCCATAAACTATCGGGGAATGTTCAAGAATGAGGGCATCCACACCCCATCGAACACGCTGGCAGATGCAGTGGCGGCACTGGATTACCTCCAGAATGCCGGCCTTGAGTTCGTTGCCCAGGGCCATTTCGCAGTAATCGGGTACAGCTATGGCGGCTGGGTGGCGCTTCTGACCGGTGCGCGCGACCCGCGTGTGTCCTGCGTGGCCGGGATTGGGCCCGGCAACGTGGGTGTGCTCGCTGAGGATATGAACAGGGATCCAAAGGTTCGAGCGTACTGGGAAGATTATCTGGAGAAGATCATGCGAGGGGATCCGGCCAGGGGTATCGGCGGAAAGCAAACCGTCGAGGAGATCCTCGCGCACTCCTCCGAGTTCGACATCCGCAATCAAGGCGAGACGCTGAGCCGGAAGCCGGTGCTGCTCATCGGCGGATGGCGGGACCAGACCGCTTCACTGGAGAAGTACACACTCCCGATCGCCAGGGCTGTTGAGGCTGTCGACGGCAGCAACCTCACGCCTATCGTCCTTGACGACGATCATGATTACCGCAAGACGCGGGAAGAGGTTCATGCGGCTGTGTGCAACTGGCTTAGGGACAAGTGCCGCCCGATACCGCAACATTGACCCCATACCCATCTCCTCTCCGCGTGCAACAGACGGCCGCCGCACTGGCGCTGGGCACCGGCGGATTACGACGATGGAGATCCATGCCAAGATGAGTGGTGAGGCACCGAGGCGGGCGGTGGGTGTGGATCGAGCGTCCTCGGAAGGTCTGTAACAAGCCATTGCAGCCCGGATCGAAGGACTTTCCCCTCTCGTAAAGGAGTCTTGGGGCGTATAAAGCATCTTATGCACTCAACAGCACCCAAGCCCGGCGCGCGCGTCGCCAACCTGCGGATCGGCATTCTTGTTGAGAACGCGCAACGACACATCCTGGTGGCCAACCAGGCGTTCTGTGATCTTTTCAATCTCGCGGTTGCGCCTGCGAATCTGACCGGGCAGAGCTCCACAGAGTGTATCGAGCGGCTGAAGTCGTTCCTGCTTGATCCAGAGGGATTTGCCCGCTGGATGGAGGAATTGGTAACAGACGGTTCCGGAGAGGTGGGTCAGATGCTCGATCTGACTGACGGCCGCGTATTGAAGTGCGACCACATTCCAATTCTCGTCGACGGGACGCTGTGCGAGCGAGTGTGGCTGTACCACGACCTCTCGGAGCGCAAGCGCGTGCGGCAGCGGGTCAACGTCTATGAGCGTCTCTCTGCAGCGGTGGAGCAGACCACGGATAGCGTGATGATCACGGATCGGCACGGATTCATCGAGTATGTGAATCCGGCATTTGAAGTGACGACTGGTTACGGGAAGGATGATGTCCTGGGTCAAACCCCGCGCGTCCTGAAGTCCGGCAGGCACGACGCAGAGTTCTACCGGCGACTCTGGGCTAAGGTCCTCGCTGGTCGGTCTTTCAAGGGGACCATTGTCAATCGCAAGAAGACCGGTGAGTTGTACACCGCCCAACAGACAATCACACCCATGAAAGACGATGATGGCAACCTCACGCATTTCGTCGCCGTCCTGAGAGACATCACCGAGCTGCTGCGACAGAATGAGCAGGACGTCGAGATGCACCTGGCGCGTGAGGTGCAGCAGCGGTATTACCGGGGAACAATGCGACTTCCCGGTTACGATATTGGTGGTGCGGCTTACCCGGCGAAAGAGACGGGTGGAGATTACTTCGATTTCATTCCCTTGCCGAATGGACATCTTGCAATTGCCATCGGTGATGTAAGCGGGCATGGTCTGCGCTGCGCCATCGTGATGGCCGAAGTGCGTGCGTATCTCCGCGCGTTTGCTGCGACCAGTCTGGATCCAGGATGGATTCTGACCCGTGTCAATCACGCTATGGAACCTGATCTCGATCGCGGGGATTTTGTCACGCTGCTGCTGGCGTTTCTCGACCCGAAGGGGCAGTCGCTCATGTATGCCAACGCGGGTCATCTGCCGCCCGGGT
>JAGVEK010000526.1 GCA_020058315.1 Candidatus Zixiibacteriota bacterium | reverse complement strand
CATTGTCGAATTCCGATTGGGCGACCAGTTTGCCCGCCAGCAACTGGCGCGTGCGGTCAAAGCTGAGCCTCGCCTGACGGGCCGTGGCGCGGGAGCGTTCCAGTTCGGCCTCGGCCTGAGCGACACGCGCACGCGCGGCATTCAGCGATGCATCGACATCGTTTGCCTCCAGCCGTGCGATGATATCCCCAGCTTTGACTTTGTCGCCTTCCTCCACATTGAGCTGCTCAAGACGCCCGGCGCCCTTCGAAGCCACCGAGGCCTGGCGTTGCGCGACGACATACCCGGTCGCGGTCAAAAGAGATTGGGCGCTCGCCGGACTGAGACGCTGCACGGTCGCGGTTTCGATCTCGCTGGTGTTCGACCCGGTACGCAGCGCGAAGAAGATGGCTACTGCGACCAGCACCAGAAGTGGGCCGAGCCAGATCCAAAGACCCCGCTTCACGGGGGGAGCGCCAGCCGACCCCATCGGCTTCTCATTCCGATCAATTCGCAGCGATGCCAGGTCCGGTTTAGTCGGTTCATGCCCCATTCGTCACCAAAGTGTCACAGCCCGGGTGGTTCAAGCCGGTCAGAACAACAATATACGACACTCCCGGCCGATTTCCACATGGCCCTTCTCAGGAAGTGATCTTGATTTTCACGGAGGATGATGAGTGGGCCGGACTTGCCAGTCCGCTGTCAAGTTATTGATGCGGAACGGGTTTGGCGCTTCGCTGTTTGGGTTGGCGGGGCTGGTCTCATAAGAAAAGGGAGCGGATTGCTCCGCTCCCCTTTCGAGAATGCTCGCTATCTCTAACCTAGGCAGTCGTCCGTGCAGTCCTCCTCTTGAGCATCCACATTGTCGCTCCTGCCAGTAAGAGGAGAAGGGCAGCCACGCCGAATGGAGTCAAAGATGGGACCTTGGTGCAGTAGACCTTCACTTTGAACGTGACACTGCCCGACCCCGTAACTTCAAACTCCCACAACTTGCTCTTGGTCTCGTCGTTAGGGCAGCAGAACTCGTAGAACTTAGTATCATCACCGTTGGCGATAAGCTGCGTCGCCTTCTTTACGACCCCAGGCCCCTGCGTATTGGTGACCGTGATCGGTACGCCTGATTGGTTGTTGATATAGAGTCTGTCACAGTGCTTCGGACTGAAGAAGAAGGGTCCAGGCGGGGTGGTCACCAGATTGCCGCCTACCAATGTGATCTTGACTGTGCTGAAATCCAGCGGTTCGTTCGGCTCAGCGAGGACAGCCGATGCGGCAAGAGCCACGAGAATGAGCCCCGCCAGAATGACGGCCAATTTCTTCATTGTGCAAACCTCCGTTGTGGAAGACATTCGTCTTCTCATTGAACCACCCGTCAAAATCATGTCTAACAAGGAAGGACTTCAGGTGGGAGGAGCACGCAAGGATGGCAACAGGTAGAGTCTTTGAGCGACGAGCCCGGGGGACAGGATAAGGTCCCAATTATTCTTACCCTCCGTTGACACTTGCCCCCGGGCTCGCGCAAACGAGACAGCCACCTCCAAGGCGGCTACCAGAAGCGAATTGACCAGAACGACGATGAGAGCGACGATCAAGAAACCGAACACCGTCGCGATGCTGTGGAGGAATGATGACGTGAATCTGGCCTCGGAGAAGAGGCCGTTGCTAAACCCCAGCCGTACCAGACCCCACTCGAAAGCGACCCACAGTAGGGCGACAATGAACGGATTGAAGCCAAAACGCCGACGCGCGAATCCGACGGTCCAGCCGAACATGGCGAAGAGACCAGTCCCCAGCAGAATCTTCAAGAGTGCCGCAAGAGGTGCGACCGGGATCGAATCGATGACCGAGACGGTGAGAAAAGTGAACCCCAGGAAGAAGCCGAGCCTGAGGCCTTCGGTCTGATCTGACCGGCTGGACTTGTACAGAAATGGTGCTAAGGCGACAAAAGAGAGATACCAGTATGCGGGGAAGAGATTTGCAGCCAGAAGCAGGAGCGCAGACGATCCTGCATAGAGGAAGCTGACCGCGCTCGCCGAGGCTGTGCCGACCGCTGGCGCCTGCCAATGGCTCAGGCTACCACCGCACTTGCGGAGGTGTTGTCCACCCCGCCACCGACGGGCCGCCCCCCCTTTTGGGCAGACCAGAACTGGCCTCACGGCCATCCGCCTTGTCTTGTCCGCGGCTCCCTACGGGGGTTGGAGCGACGGAGATGTCAAACTGGTTTCAACCACTCATCGGGCAAAAAGGCTTGGGACCTTATTGTACTGCGCTCCCAATATGAAGAACTGGAACCGCATGTCAAGCGAATTCCGGGTACAAACTTATAAGCGCTTGGTAGCGTGTGGTTTGCAAGCATTGGAGCGACCCTGGTTCTTGACCTGAATTGGGCGAAGAATCTGTGCATGACGGAGTCAAAGACACGGACGAGGAGGGCCGAGAGAACGCCGACCGAATAAAGACAACCGAACCGCGGTGATCGTACTGGTGAAATGGACAGAAGTCGGCCTCCGCGGCCGATCTATGATGCCACCGCGCACGCGGGTGCGATGCAGAGAAATGAACTACTTGTCGAATTTCCCGTCGAGGAATTCGACGATCTTCTTGGCCTTCTTCTGCCCGATGCCTTCCACCTGGGTCAGCTCCTTGGCGGAGGCGGAGAAAACAGCGCGCAGAGTACCGTACTGCTTGATCATTGCCTTGGCTGTTGCTGGTCCGACCTCGGGAATGGCGCGCACGATGTACTCCTGCAGTTCACCGGGGTCCTTGGGAGCGTGTCCGTTACCGCCACGTGTCTGGACGACAGGATCGGCAACCGGAGCGGTCTCGGCGGGCGCCGGTTCTGACAGAGTCATACCCATACCGTTCTGCGCCTGATTGGTCATGACGTAGATCATTTCCGCGACGTCATTGAGGGTCGCCGCTGTCAGGACGGGGACGCGATTGTGCATCGCGATGAAGGACAGCGCGCCACGCAGTGCCGCGATCGAGACTGTGTCACTGTGGGCTAATGGATCACCTTCGACGATCACGATCGGCTCGGGAGCAGACCGCTTGAAATCGAGAATGCGCCGGAAGATCGTCTTGTCGGCGGTCATACGGGCCAGATCTGCGGTGGTCATGTGGTAGATGACGCAGGAGTCGGTGATCATGTACTGCCCCCACTTGAGGCTGGTCTCCACGACGGAGATCCCCTTCTCCTTGAGAAAACGCAGGATGGTGTCGTTCGCGGAGTAGCTGTCAACGATCAAGGTCAGAGTCTTCACGTACCGTAGTCCTTTCTACGACCAAACTGCCGATTGCAACTGTGTTCTCCAGAGTGTAACACCAATGACACCCCAGATGTTCCTGCCACACTGACTTTGGGCCCCCCGGCGATTTTCGCCTATCCAACTGGTGTTCGCGAAAACCCCAACCGTCAGAATACAACCGCGAGACGGTCTAGATTCCGACGCATACTGCACCCAAGACGGACAGATACAGTATCGGCACAACCCTGCGGCACCTCAAATCTACTACAGAGACGCGGATTGCGCAAGCCCCTTTGAGACAAAAACACGATTGAGATCACCGGTAATTTGCCAGGGATATCGTGGCGGGAACGCCATAGAAATTTGTCAAGCGATTGTCACGATGTGCTTCGAGCGACGGGGCGTGCGGTCAGTCCCGCGCGGGAAGTTCAGGTTTTGCGTTCCAGTTTGCGAGCCGCAGGGAAGAGGATGTTGTTGAGGATCAGGCGGTAACCCGGCGAATTCTTGTGCAGGCCCAAATCAGTCGGTGGATCGTAGATCAAGTGCTGGTAGTCCTCGGGGTCATGCCCGCCATAGAAAGTGAATGTCCCTTTGTCCAGGTTACCGTGGAGATAGCGCACTTCGTTTTGCCCTTCGGCCTCTCCGAGAATTGTCACGTATTTTTTGACCAGTGACTTGTGGAATGCGGTCGTCTGACCCATGAATCCATCAACCACGTTGACATGATCCTGCACGAGCATCGTCGGGACCGGATCGAGTTTCGCCGAGAATTCGAAGAGAGTAAAGTAGTCGCCCTCCGGCCCGATGCGCGAGGCCACCCGGTCGGGTGTGGTGTCGATGTCCGAGTGGGCGTACTCAAACGGATCGAGCGAGGCGGTAAAGCCGGTAAACGCCATTGTTTTGTCGTATTCGAGACGCTTCTGACAGTCGGGGTCCGGCGGGTCACCGTCCAGCGCGGCGGGCACGATATCAGAGTGCATCGCGGCCAGGGCGATGTCGAGCGTTTCTGTCGCCGAGCACATCGCGAACAAGAACCCGCCGCGTGACACGAAGTCTTTGATCGCCAGCGCCACCGCCTTCTTCTCGTCGGCCACTTTCCGGAAGCCAAGGCGGCGTGCCGTTTCCTCGCAGAGTTGCACTTCCTGACGGTACCAGAGCTCGTTGCGGTAGGTCCCGTAGAATTTCCCATACTGGCCGGTGAAGTCCTCGTGATGCAGATGCAGCCAGTCGTACTGCTCCAGATCGCCGCGCATCACCTCTTCGTCCCAGAGCGTCTTGTACTCGATCTGGGCATATTTCAGCGCCATCGTAACCGCGTCATCCCATGGCTCGGCGGTCGGGTTGGTGTAGATGGCGATGGCGGGCGCCTTTTCCAGAAGGACCGCTTCCATGTTCTCGTTTTCGATGGTCTGGCGGATCTGGTCTTCCTGATCGCCATTGATGATCTCATAGGAAACACCGCGGACATCGCAGGAATCCTTGATGTCTGGATACAGTTCCATGAGGAATGATCCGGCGCGGTAATTCAGCAGCCACTCGACTTTCATGCCGCGTGTCAGGCAGTGGAACGTCACGCCGTATGCCTTGAGGTGGTCGATCTGCTTCAAGTCCATGGGGATCAGCATCTTGGCTGCCCCGGCCGACGGCGTCAGGCAGAGGAACGCCAGAATCAGGATTAAGATGGTCAGTGTTGTGATGCGCAGAGGGAAAGTCAGACGATACACGAAAGGCTCCTTGGCTGGCAGATCGAGAGGACAAGTCTGCCTACTCGCTCTTATACGCAAGTATCGGGGAAGTGATCGTGGCGGGCAAGGGGGAACGGGAACCCAGCGTCGCGAAGGCTGTCCCGGGCCCACTCAGCTTCCGTTGGTGTGGGTGGGTGCCCGGTGTGAAGGAGCCGTGTCCCGCGTGGACGCGATCTCTGATTGCGGTCGGCCGAAGGCCGAATTGGGGAGCGTGATCAGGGCAAGGTGGCTCTATTCGTACAGGGCGGGTGGCCGACATGTGTGGCCGCAATCATCGATGGAGGCTTTTGACAAAGTAGCGTCGCGGCTTGTTCATCGTCCTTCATGTGATCTGTCCCCCGTTCAATAGTTGACCAGCGGGACGGCGTCATTGTCCGCCTCCGGCGGACGCGCGATCGGAGATCGCGGCCACACAAATCACACACTCGTGGTTGCTCGACTATAGATTGCTCCGACTATTCGCTCAGTGAAGGCGCGCATTGCCACGAGCACTTGCCTCAGGGTCAGGGCTCGTATTAGAATGGTGCAGGTGGAGATCAGATTACAGGAGAAATCAAAACCGCCATGTCGCCACTAGCCGCACTTCTTCGTCCGGGGCGAACCGCGCCTGTCCGCCCCAGTAGTCGTCGCCCATCTTGCGGGTGCGTTCGAGGGTCAGTAAATAGGAATCGGCATAGGCGTCGAACATGGAGATGAACGCGGTGATGCCGGTCAGCCAGTAGAAGTAGTTTCGGCTGTTGCGCGCGGAGTCGTAGGTATTGAATGCGGCTTGGAGGGCAGCAACATCGCCGTGGTCGGTGCGCTCCCAGACGCTCAGACGATCCGAAGCACGATGCCGCCAGATCAGCGCCCTGGTGAGAAAGTAGGTATAAAAAAGATTGCCATCATTGACTGGGACCTGCACCACGGCAACGGCACCCAGGCGGCATTCTGGGACGATGATACGGTCCTGTTCTGCTCCCT
>JAGVEK010000140.1 GCA_020058315.1 Candidatus Zixiibacteriota bacterium | reverse complement strand
TTTGGGCTACTTCCGGTCCTATTCCCGGGATTTCTTGTAATTGGGCGGCATCCTTTTGCTGAATCGAGAGTATATCGCCGAAAGCTTGGGTGAGTAGTCGAGCAACCGTCTCACCAACAAGTGGAATTCCGAGACTGAACAGAAAACGGTGAGCCGGTACCATCTTGGATCTTTCTATCGCGAGGATAAGATTGGAAGCGGACTTCTTTGCCATACGCTCCAAAGAACTGAGGGTATCGATATCAAGGTAATAAATGTCGGCAGGATCGCGAACCAGATCCTTGTCAACAAGCTGCTCGATGTAACGTGTCCCCATCCCCTCCACGTCGATGCCCGCCTTGGAGACGAAGTGCGCCAAGTGTTCCTTGATCTGGGCCGGGCAGCTAAGATTAGTACAGTAGTGAAACGCCGAATCCGTTTCGCGAACCGTCACCGCCCCGCACACAGGGCATTGCCCAAGGAATCGGAATGGGCCAGAGCGCGGTGTCCGGCCACCCGGCACGACCTGCACGACTTCCGGGATCACATCACCGGCCCGGCGAATGACCACCTTGTCGCCGACGCGGATGTCCTTCCGTGCCACCTCGTCTTCGTTGTGGAGACTGGCGCGACGGACTTCGACTCCACCCACTCGGACCGGAGCAAGAACAGCCACCGGGCTGATGATCCCCGTCCGTCCCACTTGGAGGACGATGTTCTCCACAATCGTCATCTCTTCCTGTGGCGGAAACTTCCACGCCACAGCCCAGCGCGGGTGGTGGGACACGGCCCCGAGGCGCTCCTGAAGATGGAATTCATCAACCTTGACGACGGTCCCGTCAGTCTCTTCATCCAGATTATCCCGAGCCGACGCAATCTCATCGTGTGCCGTCACGACATCGCCCGTTGCCCGGCAGGGTCGGGCCAGCGGATGCACTTTGAATCCCAATTGCCTCAGGAGATTCAGCGTCATCGACTGAGTCGTCAGGGAAATCCCCTCGCATCGGCCGATCCCGTACGCGTAGAACACCAGCGGTCTCGATGCCGTCACTTTGGGATCAAGCTGGCGCAACGACCCGGCTGCCCCGTTGCGAGGGTTGGCCATCGGCTCTTCGCCTGTCGCAAGCCGCGCGGTGTTGAGCCGTTCAAAATCCCGGCGACCTAAGACTATTTCCCCCCGAACATCGACCAGTTCTGGATAGTCGCCCATAAGACGTAGTGGGATCGAGCGGACCGTCCGCAGGTTCGCGGTAACATCCTCGCCGACAGTGCCATTTCCACGCGTCGATCCGACACTGAGTTTCCCACCCGCGTAAGTCAGCTCGACCGCAAGCCCGTCGAGCTTTGGTTCAATTACGAATGACGGAGTTTCGCCCTCCAGCAGTCTGAGGATCCGCTGATTGAATTCGAGAAATTCCTGCTCAGTGGTCACCTTTTGAAGCGACATCATCGGGACATGATGTCGGACTTCGCCAAATTCCGCGGCCGGTTCGGCGCCGATCTTTTGAGTTGGGGAATCCCCGGTAACAGCATCTGGATGCTGTCGTTCAAGCTCCACCAGCCGGTCGAACAGAGCGTCGTATTCGGCATCCGAGATCTCCGGCGCATCCAATACGTAGTACCGGTGCGAGTGGTACCGGAGTTGGGTCCGGATGCCTTCGATTTCCTTCCGGATCGATTCAGGCGGAGTCATACTTGTCACCTCTGGGCCGTCGAGCGAGCCATCAACGGCACCCCAAGATAGCTCTCAAAGATGGAGATTCTGGTGCGGAAAGCAATGTGAGAAGCGCATGGCTCCAGCCGATTGTGAGTCCTGACAAACGGATTGACAAGGGGGGATTGGTCGACGAAATTTACCTTGGGGCCAGGGCAGTGATGCAGGGAGCGTGACCTGAGGCGGAGGAAGCGCACAACGCGGATGAAGAACCGGATTGTACGGCTTGGGACATAGGTTGGATTCCGACAGCAAGGGGCTTGTTGAAAAGCCCCTGGCGGACGGATCGGAGTGCGGAACCGGTGAGATTGCTTCGGCGCAAAGAGCCGCGCCTCGCAATGACAGCATTCGGAATCGCATGTCTCAGGAGTCGTTGCGAGTCCGCCGCGGCAGACGCCGAAGGCGGGGTGGTGACGAAGCAATCTCGCGGCATCTGCGGCACTGAGTCGTGGTACGAGGAGGTTTTTCAACACGCCCCAAGCTGTGGGGCACCCGTGCCGGAGAAAGGGGATTGCATGGAAAACACTGTTAAGAAGAACCATGTTCGTGTGGTCGCACGCGCCATACCTGTATTCCGCGCGCTGGCCGGAGTGGCTTTGGCGCTTCTTGCCTTTGCCAGCTTGGCCGGCTGCGACAAGGCGACCAAGCACAAGCCAGTGAAATACAACATCTACCTGGGCGCGAGCATGTATGACACCTCAGGCGCTGGTTCGTTTTGGGGCTGGATCTATGCTTACGACGCCGACAGTCTGGACCTCGTCGATTCAATCAACCTGAATCTGATTGATCCGACAGGCCGGTCGTCGTTCGTCGACGAGATGGCGGTGTCCCCCGATGGCCGGTGGCTCTATGTCCTCGCCGCTTCGCGCAGGCCTGAACCGTCCACGCTCTGGAAGCTCGATGCCGGCACGAAGCAAGCGGTATGGTCAAGACCCGGCTGGGACGACACTAAGAGGACGCTTGTCCGGGTCCTGCAGAATGGCGCGCTGCTGCTCGTGGGAGACACCGTCTTCCAAGCAGAGGACGGCAGGGTGGTCCGAACTCTCCCTGACAGCCTGCTCACAATGTGGGGTCCGGTATCGGGCACCAAGGTCGCCGCGACTGTCCGCAGCCGGCCTCAAGAAGGATACGACTCAATCATCAGCGTGATCGACGTTGTAACCGGAGAGGTCTCAGGAAGATACGTGGCCCGCCTGACATCGGGTGTTCCACTCGAGCATTTCTACACCGCCCGGCTGCATCCCGATGGCAGACGAGTGCTGGCAGTTGGCGTATACCGCAGCGATTACTACTGTTGGTTTGTGTTGGGGGACTTGGAAACCGGACAGACGCTGTTCCAGTATCGCCTCAATTATCCCTTTGGAGATATCGCGCTTAGTGCGGACGGTTTGCTGGCAGCAGTAACCGATCCGGGTGTAATTTCCATCAGTGAATATGGGCGAGTCTACATTGTCGATCTTCAGACTCTATCCGTGACCGTACCAACTCCTCCCGCACCACTGATCCACCGGAATCTGGCGGCCCAGATTTCTTTCCTGCCCGGGGATCGCCGGGTGGCGACGTGCCCCAAATCCAGTTGGGATCAGAATTGGGGGCCGCTCAGCACGATCGATGTGACCACAATGCAATTCGAGAAGAGCGTTTGGCTGCCGAACCCGAGGCTGATGTTCACCGGTGGCATGGGGATTGGCCCCCGGCCTTAGCCGCAAATGATTACTGCTGTTGGACCTGACACGATAGTGAAGGGAACTCCAATGTTGAGCAAAATAACGATTGTCCTGCTGGCGGCCTGCCGGGTGGGGCACCCGGCGACGCCCTATCACGGCACCAATCGGAATAGGATGATTCAACTCTTGACCGCCCGACGCGAATGGCCCATCTTGAGTTCGTAGTAGGGAAAGGACGAAACCGCGGAGGGGCGATGCGGTGTTCACTTCGGGCAGTTCGGCCAACTGGATCGGGGCTCGCCAAGGCGGGCCGGACGGTCCGCACACTGTTTTGGCATCGGGACAGGGTAGCCCGCCATGGGCGGGTCGTTCCGAAGCCGATGCCGGGGAAAGGGGGTTGTATGGAAACCACGTTTGAGAAGAACCCCGTCCGAGCGGTCGCACGCGCCGGACCTGTGCTGCGCACGGTGGCCGGAGTGGCTTTGGCGCTTCTTGTCTGTGCCAGCTTGGCAGGGTGCGATAAGGCGACCAAGCCAAAGCCGGTGAAATACAACATCTACCTCGGCGGCATGCATGAATCAGCGTACACCGGCGACTCAAGTTATGGCTGGATCTACGTCTATGACGCCGACAGCCTGAGTCTCATTGATTCAATCAGCCTGAATCATCTTGATCCAACTCCCCGGGCCTTTACCGACGAGCTGGCGGTGTCGCCGGATGGCCGGTGGCTCTATGTCCTTGCCGCCTCGGAATACAGCATACCGGCGACGCTCTGGAAGCTCGATGCCCGGACGAAGCAGGCGGTTTGGTCGAGGCCTGGCTTTGACGACACGAGGCTTCTATCTGTCCGGGTTCTGCAGAATGGCGCGCTGCTGCTTGTGGGAGACACGGTCTTCCGGGCCGAGGACGGCAGTGTGGTCCGGACTCTCCCTGACAGCCTGCACACCATGTGGGGTCCGGCATCTGGCACAAAAGTCGTGGCGATTGTCCTCAGCAGGTCTCCAGCAGAAAATGGCGCAATCAGGGCGGTCGATGTCGCAACCGGAGAGGTTTCCGGGAGGTACGTCGCTCACTTGTCTTCAGGGGAGGCCTTGTTCGAGGTCTATACCGCACGGTTGCATCCCGACGGCAAGTGTGTGCTGGCGGTTGGCCTACACCAGGGCTATTGGTTCGTGGTGGGGGACTTAGAAACCGGCCAGACGCTCTTCCAGTATCGCCTCAATGGTGGATTCGGGGAGGTTGCGATCAGCGACGACGGCATGCTGGCGGCAGTAACCGATCCCGGTAGTCGGTTAATTGGAGGGCCTGGGAGAGTCCACGTCGTCGACCTTCGGACTCTGTCCGTCACCATACCATCCTTTCCCGCTGAACTGCTCCACTGGTACTGGGCAGAACAAATATGCTTCTTGCCCGGGGATCGCCGGGTTGCGACCGCTCCCCAATCTTATTGGTACAGTCATGGACCGCTAAGCACGATCGATCTGACCACGATGCGATTCGAGAAAAGCGTCTGGCTGCCGGACTCCGCCGGCATGGCCACTGGCGGGATGGGTGTCGGGCCCCGGCCTTAGCAATCAACGATTATTGCTGCTGGCCGGGTGCCCGGCGTGAGTTCGCAACGTCCCCGCGTGGCCGCAATCTTCGATTGCCGGGTGCCCTTGACGAAGACCAGCCCAAGTGAGTGAGACGATTCCGCGTCGCATGACTGGGTCAAACGACTGTGTGACTCGCGTGCCCGCAATCTCTGATTGTGGTCCGCCATAGGCGGATCATGTCGCGGACCCAAAACCGAACGTCCGAGAATTGATGGGATCGATCGAGAGATCGGAGACGCGCCGGGTGCGCCGCCCGCCGCGGCGGGCTGTGAGGAAACCACCCGCGGGAGTTGGGCTTCATAGCCGGGTGCCCGTGACCAAGGTGGCGCTGGATTCTCTTGTCCATAGACATTGTGGCCCTGACCCCCGGTCAGGGCTTGCGTAACTCACGGTCAATTTGGCAAACGATCTTTCTCAACACAGACAAG
>JAGVEK010000043.1 GCA_020058315.1 Candidatus Zixiibacteriota bacterium | reverse complement strand
GCTTTTCAACTGCTTGAGGCCATCGGCCGGGACTGCGTTGGCGCCGTGCAGCTGCTACCGGCCGGCAGCCCGACGCCGGAGGTGCGACGCATCGAGGCCCGGCCACTCACTACGGCCCAAATCGTTGCGCTGTTGGACCAAACGCTGAGTGCTGCGCCCCTACCCCTGGGCGAACAGGATGAGCTGCGCATCTCGCTCGCCGGCGCCCAGGAGAAGACTGCACTGCTCCTGCAGGACAACCAGTGGCAGCTTCCCCTAGGCGCCACACCGACGACCCACATCCTCAAGCTGCCTCTTGGCAGGGTCGGCGCTGTACAGGCCGACTTTTCCACCTCGGTGGAGAACGAGTGGCTCTGCAGCCGCGTACTCCATGCCTTTGGCTTGCCGGTCGCGCACTGCTGGATGGAGTCTTTCGGGCCGCAAAAGGTGCTGGTTGTCGAGCGCTTCGACCGGCATCGGTTTCCCGACTGGTGGGCGAGGCTTCCCCAGGAGGATTTCTGCCAGGTGCTGGGGATTCCGCCCCAGCACAAGTACGAGAGCCATGGCGGGCCAAGTATCGATGCCATCCTCGACAAGTTGCGCGGCAGTCAGGATGCTGAAGCTGACCGGCAGCGCTTTCTCATGACCCAGCTCATCTTCTGGCTGCTGGGGGCGCCGGACGGGCACGCAAAGAACTTCAGCGTCTTCCTCGAACCCGAGGGACGCTTCCGACTGACACCGCTCTACGACGTGATGTCAGCCTGGCCGGTGACCGGCTCCGGGCCGAATCTTTTCAACCGCAAGAAGCTCAAGCTGGCCATGGCTGTGTGGGGCAAGAACAAGCACGACCTCGTTGACGGTATCCAGCGACGGCACTGGAACGAGACGGCTAAACGCAATGCCATGGGCCCGAGCTTCGAAACGAGCATTGAGAACGTACTGGCGGCGGTGCCTGCCGTGCTCCAGAAAGTTGCGGCAGAGTTACCGCCAGGCTTTACGGCAAAGGTAAGTGTGCCGATCCTTGAGGGCATTCAGGCGCAGGCCGCGCGACTCGCCGCGATGCCCGCGTAAACAGCCGCTACTGGAAAATTTTGTTTTCCGCTTAAAGGCACCATGAATTCTTTCCGTCGGCGAAAAGTCGGCCACAACCCCTCCGTAGGAACGGTTGTCGGCCGAGGGCTATCGTTGGTGGCTGAGCTACAAGGCAGTCCGCAATGCGACGCTGAGGCGCCGGTCGCGACGCAATATGCTCAAAGGCATGCTTCCGTCGCCCAACGAAGATGTGCTCGCGACTCCTTGAAGCCATTCAGGACCAGCTGTTATGTCAGCTCGGTTAACCGTTGCATTAATTCTCGAGTTACATCTGCTACGCTACTTTTTTGTCCTAAGAGGAAACACCCATGGCAAACCTCGCCGCCGTCCTAAAATTAGAAATCACACGGATTGCGCGCAGGGAACTTCGTGCGGAGACCGAAAGCCTCAAGAAGGCCACAGCGCATTACCGCGCGGAAATTGCCGCGCTGAAGAGAAAGGTCGCAGAACTGGAGCGGCAAGTAGCTAAGGTCGGGAGGTCGATGGCTAAGGCAACACCCGACGGCGCGAAGCTAGACGGGAATGGCAGTGGTGAAATTAAAATCCGCTACAGCGCTAGAAGCATGGCCGCGCAGCGCAAACGGCTGGGCCTATCAGCTGAGAATATGGGCAAGCTCTTTGGCGTTTCTGGTCATACGATTTACGGTTGGGAGGCCGGTGGCTCACGCCCGCGTAATGGACAAATGGCAGCGATAGCGGCCGTGCGAAAGCTGGGGAAGGCCGACGCGGCTGCTATTGTGGAGAGCCTGTCAGGTTGATCGGTAGCCATCCGGCTTTGTCGTGAAGGTGCCGAGCAGCGTTCGAGAATGCGCGCCAACAAGTCGCTCCACTACGCCACACAAATCACCGACCTGGCCATCGCCAGAGCGGGCTGGTTGGCATTTGCTCAAACTCGGTCCGCCATACTCCGAGCATGCCTGATATAGATGATGGCTTTTACCAAGTGGTTTGCTTCACGCCTGATTCTCGTCAGATGGGACTCGGTTTCCTCGACCATGTCCGCCTCCCAATCCTGGGCCAAGGCTTTCAGCTTTGACAATGTGTATCCGTAGGATCCTTTCGGCTTGGTGACATGTGTCCTTATGGATTTCCGGTCGCCATTGGCTTTGGATCCATACCACTTGATTCCGCACCAATCCAGCCTGATTGAGTTTCCCTCCTGCATACACCGGACTTGAAGGGTGCTCTTGTGTTCCCAACCAGTGAGCTTTTGCTCCATGCTGTAGACGAAGGTCCAGTGCCTATCAACGATGCTGTGCGCGCTCGCATGCAGAGCATCAATGCGACGTTCCAGTACGGCAATCGCCTCATCATGGCAGCTTGGTTCAAGAGGTACTTCAGTCATGGTTGTAACGCTCCTTTTACTGTGGTGCAATCTGATGTCATTCCGCTCCTCCAAAGCAGTCCATTGCCCGCGTCAATCACACGAAACGCCAATAATCAGGAGCGATTGACCCCCTGTTCGCTCATCGCGATTTCTTCTCCATCCGAGACGCATCAAGCCGCCAACGCCTGACCACTACTTTCGAATACCTGATCGCTCCTATTAGTAGCGTCGCCGCATCGATCGCGAAATGATCCTCAGTGGATGGCGTATTCATAGGAGCGATTTGCCATCCGTTCGCTCCGCTCGCTCTCCCTGTTTCATCAGCTCGTTCGACCGCCGGTTATTTCTGAAAGCCAGGCCGCAGCCTTCTTTCGAATGGCGAGACACAGCGTCGTCACCGCAAGCAACCGCTCGCGACACTACCAAATATGGAATCAAAAACGAGGGTGAAAAGCGCACGCTTTGTGCGCTTTTCACCCTCGTTTTATGGGAAGCGCTTGCTATGTTTCCAGTCGGTGTACTAGCGGTCGACAGACATCAATCAACCATCGAAATTTCTTCGATTGTTCTCTGACAGTCGACTAGCGGTGCACTGCGTTGCCACTCGATTGTGGCTTTTGAAACTTTGTGCTCTAGCGGTAGACAGGAGGTCGACTTGAACATTCTTGGTATTGACATCGGGTATTCCAATCTGAAGCTCGCCTACGGCGAAAAAGGCGCGACGCCGAAAACGCTGCTGCGCCCGGCCGGGGCGGCGCCGGCTGATCGCTTCAGTTCGCGTTTTGACGGGAAAGCCCAGGATGATTTTCTGCATGTGCAGGTGAACGGGGAGCCCTTCATTGCCGGCGTAGCACCCGACCACGCAGAAATGTGGAGTCGATCGCTTCATGCCGACTACCCATCCAGCGCGTCCTACCAGGCGCTTTTTCACGCGGGCCTCTTGCTCTCCGAGGTTGATCACGTCGATATGCTGGTCACTGGCTTGCCCGTTTCTCAGTACCTCGACGAGAAACGACGCCATGCCATCGCGGAGCAGATGAAAGGTAGCCACCAGGTCACGCCGAAGCGCTCCGTCTCCGTTGATGCCGTCAAAGTCATTCCGCAACCCGTGGGGGGATTCCTGGATTTCATTGCCGGCGGTGACGCCGATATTGAGGGTGCTCGTGTCCTCGTCATCGATCCAGGGTTTTTCTCGGTCGATTGGGTGGTCATTGCAGACTCAGACCTCCATCGCCAGTCGTCGGGTACCAGCCTGGAGGCTTCTTCCGTCGTTCTCGAGGAGGCTTCCCGTCTGATCGCCAGGGACTATGGCTCCAACGTCAGTACGGAAAAGCTTGAGAACGCGATTCGTGGCGGCAAGGCTGAGGTTCTCGTACTGGGCAAGCGCGTGGATCTGGGTCCGTACATCGAGCAGGCATCCAGAAAGGTCGCTCCCGTTGTCGTCGAGTCGATCCAGAAGTCGCTGCGCAAGGAAAGTGAATCCGTGGACCGGGTTCTCCTGGTAGGTGGCGGCGCCCCCTTCTTCAAGGAGTCCCTGGGCACCGCGTTCGCTCAATTGACCGTCGTAACCACGAAAGAACCGGTCTTCTCGAACGCTCGCGGCTTCTGGCTCATGGGGGCCTCCTTGTGAAATCGATCCGCATCCTTCTTACCGTAACGGAAGGGTGCCCGGAGCTGTATGCGGCTCTATCCAACGTCCCATCGAGACTGAGAGCGGAGCGGGTTCGCGTGCTGGCCACGATTGGTGTCGCCGCCATGAGTGGAGGACTGGCTTCTCCAGATCACGCCGCTTCCGCGGTCGATATCAACGATGTTCTAGCAGTCAGCACAGGCAGCGAGTCATCCCTGGGCAAGGCGCAGGCAAT
>JAGVEK010000408.1 GCA_020058315.1 Candidatus Zixiibacteriota bacterium | reverse complement strand
GTCGCCGACAAGTCCCGTCAGTCCGGCCCGAACAGTTCCCGTTCCGGCGGCGAGTTGAACCGCGGCCATGCGTTCGGCGAGCCGATCTGAACGAATGTCAGAGACCACGAGGTCGCCTGAGATTGTTCGGGTCTCGCCGGTGGTCAGCCACAGGCCGTTGAAACGTGAACGCGTCGGCTGCCACCAGTCACCGTCGGGGCGATTCGTCTTTGCGGTGCCGATCAGACGCGACCGGCGCCCCACCACCAGCCCGCGTCCGAATCGCGGCTCGACATTCCCTGCCTGCATCCTGATCCCATGCGCTCGCCATTCCAGAACCCGTCGCTGCCACTGGCCGATGGTGCCATCATGCCGCCAGTCAATCAATCCCGCAAAGTTGGAGTTTCGGAAACGCGCCGTCGTGTACCCGTCACCGGCATTTGGCACCGTAAGGTCTCCATTGTAGCCACTCCGCCACGACCAGCGCAGATGACGCGAATCGCGCCTCGCACGGTTCGCAGGCTGTGCGATCCGCTCAGAAGTGTCCGGTTGCGTCAGGTACCCCGCTTCCGATCCCGGTAGTCCCTCCCAATCTGAGGCCGGAACCAGTGCATCGTCTGCCCCAAGCCGTGATGTTTCGAGAAGGTCAAGGTAGTCGTCGTACGTGATCTCTCCCTCTCGCAGAGCTTCCCAGAGATCCTCTTCGGAATCGTACTGACGCGTGTCGGGCTGCTGGGCGAAGGCGGATGTGCCAGACACCAGCGTCAGCGTAAGGCTCACGATGATCGCACGGCCCGAGATATGGGAGCCACCGGATCGCATGATGAACACGGCCACCAGACAGAGTGGATGCAAGAAGACTACTGCACAGACTAATTCGGAATCAAGCGAAAATGACAATGAATTTGGAGTGGGGGGGCTACCCGAGGGCCGACCCCTTTATGCGGCATGGGCCAGTGTCACAACCTGTATTCCCGAATCTTCCGGTACAACGTCCGCTCGCCGATCCCCAGAAGCCGCGCCGCCTTGGCGCGGTTGCCGTTGGAATGGCGCAACGCTTCGATGACGCGCTCGCGTTCGGTCTCTTTCATCGATGCGAACTGGTTTTCGGGGTGTGGCGCGGCCGCCCCGGCGGCGTGGTCCGCGAGACGTGAAACGGTGCGCTTGAGATAATCAAGGTCGCGCTTAAGTTCGGAGAGGGCGGCGAAGATCATCTCACGTTCAACTGTGTCAGCACGGCGTCCAGTCACCACCGGCAAGAGCATAGCAGGACGTACACTGGTCAGAAGCTCGCCGACCCGCTCGTGACTGATCGCGATATCCGGGAAACGTACATTGGCGCGCTCGACAAAATTGCGCAGTTCGCGGATGTTCCCCGGCCAGTCATAGCCGATCAGCCGCGAGAGTCCATCTTCGGCCACGCGATCGAGCAGGCGCACTGGGGAATTGGACTGGGCCGCGGCAGTGAAATGATGTTCCAACAGTGACGGCACATCGCCGCGACGATCTCGCAGGGCCGGGAGTGGCAACTGGACGACCGCCAGACGAAAATACAGATCACGGCGGAAACGCCCTTCGCTCACCGCCTCGACCAGATTGCGGTTGGTGGCGGCGACAATGCGAAAATCGACCGGAATTGATTCGGTCGCGCCGACCCGCCGCACCTGGCGTTCCTCGACGACACGCAGCAGACGCGACTGCACACCGGGCGATGTCTCGCCGATTTCATCGAGGAAGATCGTCCCGCCTTCCACCGCTTCGAAAACGCCCTTCTTGCGCCCGAAGGCATCGGTGAACGCGCCTTTTTCGTGACCAAAGAGCTCGCTTTCAAGAATAGTCTCGGTGAACGCCGAGCAATTCAGCGCCATGAACTGCCGGCCCGCGCGCGAACTGTTCTGATGGACCGCGCGTGCGGCCAGCTCCTTGCCGGTGCCCGATTCGCCCTCGATCAAGACAGTCGCATCCGATGGCGCGGCCGCCAGCAGAAGATCGGAAGCCGCTCGTAGCGCGCCTGAAAGTCCGACCCACCCGCATCGTGCCACATGTGCCCGGTCGGCCGTGATTGCGCCCAGGCGGGCGGAAAGCTCAACTGACGGCATGCTTGTGGCCAGTTGCGATGCCCCCCACCGCTCAAGAAGCGCGGGGTCAATTCGGCGTGCACCCT
Organism: Candidatus Zixiibacteriota bacterium; assembly: GCA_020058315.1. Taxonomy (GTDB): domain Bacteria; phylum Zixibacteria; class MSB-5A5; order WJJR01; family WJJR01; genus JACRMA01. Next base: position 389 of record JAGVEK010000408.1, on the reverse strand, counting down.
CCGACACATCCTGCGCTCCGTCCATAGCCAGGACAAGATCGGTGCCGGGTGCGCGGTGGCGGATCTTCTGCAGAACGGCCTCGATGGAGAGATCGGCCCCTGAAGGATCGACCAGCACAATATCGACCGGATGCTCCGGCAGCCGGCGCAAGGCGGTCATTAGTCCATCGCAGGCAACATGAGTGCCGCCCAGAGGGGCTACGGCCGCGCGCCACCGCTCGGCCAGTGCCCGGTCGGCAGTGATGCTGAAGAACTGGTGTGGCGGCTCTGGCATGGCGTTTTAGTCCCAAGAGTGAATCTAACTTGGAAGGGGCGGCTTGGCAACCGCCCCTCACCCCCGACCCCTCTCCCCAGAAGAGAGAGGGGAGAAAGACGGCAGTTTTCTCGTG
>JAGVEK010000488.1 GCA_020058315.1 Candidatus Zixiibacteriota bacterium | reverse complement strand
TCCATTGACTCTGCAAGTCCTCAGCGCGTGTACGTCAATTGCTCCAGCCGCGCAATGCGCTCTTCAACGGGCGGGTGCGTCGAGAACAGAGACGCAAACGACTGGCCGGTCAGCGGATTCATGATGAACATGTGCGCCGTGGCGGGATTCGCATTCATGGGACGCCGCTGTGTGCCCGTGTGGAGCTTGCGCAATGCATTCGCCAGCGATTGTGGACGGCCGCAGGTTCTGGCGCCGGTGGCGTCGGCTGCGTACTCGCGCGAGCGCGAGATCGCCATCTGGATCAGCATTGCTGCTAACGGGGCGACAATGGCCATGACCAGAATGCCGATCAAGCCGCCGCCACTGTTGCGATCGTCGCGGTTGCCGTATCCGCCGAACATCGCGCCCCACTGCGCCATGTGAGCAATCATGGCGATTGCACCGGCGATGGTGGCCGCAATGGTCGATGTCAGGATGTCGCGGTTCTGGACATGGGCCAGTTCATGCGCGAGGACGGCTTCAAGTTCATCCTGAGTCAGAAGATCCAAAATACCCTCGGTGACCGCCACAGCCGCATGTTGCGGGTTGCGGCCTGTCGCAAACGCGTTGGGTGAGCCACTGGGGATAATGTACACCTTTGGCATCGGCAGTCCCGCCCGCTGCGCGTTCAGGCGGACGAGCTGGACCAGGCTCGGCGCCTCGGCTTCAGTCACCTCTTTGGCGCCGTACATTCTCAGGACGATCTTGTCCGAGAACCAGTAGGAGACAAAATTCATGATCACGGCGAATGCAAACGCTATGATCATCCCCTGCCGGCCGCCAAGAAGCTGGCCAATGAAGAGAAACAGGACCGTCAATGCGGCGAGCAGGACCGCTGTTTTCATTCCGTTCACTTTACTTACCTCCCGATCACAGGGACACCGGACTTAGCCGCTCCCGGATCATCAATCAAACCACCATCTACTCCAACCGTCAAGACTGATCACCCCACCCTTGGGGGGAACTTCGTCTTCCCGTTCTGTTTGGGGGAGTCTTCGTCAGAGTTCAGCGTAATATACGTTGGTGAACGCAGAATGTTTATAACTTGCGAGGGAAGCGAAACCGGTTGTGACAGTCGCCGTGATAAATGAGGCTACTCCGTTGCAGCTCAATGGTTTATGGATCGAAGACATGGGCAAAGACAAGGGATGGGGGCATGGCACTCCGACGTCCAGAGACCAAAGGGAAAACGGTGCCCCGACGCCGGACGGGACACCGTTTGTTCGCCCTGCCCACCTTGGGCTTGGGACAATCAAAGCCTCAACCGAATTCCGAATTGCAGTTTTGCCGAGGTCATGCCGATGTTGTCGGCCAGGTCGTAATCATGCCCGTCGACCACACGGGTATCTAATCTGCCCATCATCATCCCAACCTCGCCGTAGAGCGCAAGGTTACGGCTGAGGAACTTGTCGACGCCAATCCCGAGAGCGAAGGACGGACCGACATACCCGTCATTGTCATCGTCAGTCCACCTGCCGTGGTGCCGGTCACCTTCAAGAAGGAACATTGCTCCCCCCGAGATCTTACCATACGGCTGCCAGGATCTGTCCAGACCAGTAGCAGGGGCGACCTTCAGCCCCAGGTGAGTGTAACCAAAGGAAATATCGCCGATGCCGGTCTCGTGGTGGGATCCAGCTCCTTCGAGAAAGAGCGAGACCTCATCTCCCAACCCCACGGCCGCGCCGAGAAAGAACATCCCCTCAGAACCGCGATCGTCGAGGAACGCGTAATCGTTGTCCTCAATCTGGTAACCCTGCCCTCCGAAGCCGGCATAAAGCTGAAGACCGGCTTGGGTGTAGTGGTTCCGCTCGATGTGTCGCCGCGAACGATGATCGCGTATCCGCGCCTCGATTGAAGTGGTGGTCAGCAACGAGAGGACGATCCCGGCACCCATTGCTATCACTGCAGTTCTGATTGTTTTCATGTTCTGTGCTCCCTCTCCGCCGATTTCCATTCTGTCACTGGCGGCTGAACCGAAGCCAAGCAAGGAGCGTGCCCACTTCGTTAAGTCTAAGAAAGTGAATAGATTGGCCTGTAAGCGAGCACCCGTGCGTGTGAGCCGTGCACGGTTTTCGGGCGTCAAGATCCTCAGGTCACGCTCGCCCTCAATGAGTGTGAGCCGGAAGGAACCCGACCGATAGCAGTGCGAAAGAAGGCTGCGGGACATCCCCGCATCGGATCATTTTGGCGTGATACGAGAACAACGGGCTCAGGGCCGCTCGGCCCCACCTCGCTGCCGATTCCACGCTGAGTTTAGACTGTCAGGATCTCTTGGATAGCAGGAGCACCGTACTCGGCGGCGCCGGTTTTCACAACCAGGTTTGAGGCGATCTCGACGACAGCGCGGCCGTGCGTGTGACCGCATAGCACGGTGAGATGACCTGCAGGGAATTCCTGCATGATATTGGTCAGTGATTCTCCCAAAGCGCGGCAGGCAAAATGCGGCAGGTAGTTATCGTCGCAGATTTCCCCGTCGTACCGGCAGGCCTCACGAAAGGGCGGGACATGTGTAACAAGGATCACCCGCTCGTACTGGCGGAGCGCTTCCGGAAGCAGCCGATCGACAAATGCCGCCGCCTCGTCGCCGAGGCGGTTAAGTTTCTCGAAGCGCGAATGGGAATCTATTCTGGCGAGGTCTTCGATCAGAAAGTAGTCGGTCATGTCAACGTCCGAGTTGAAGAAATCCCCGAATCGTCCATCGGCCCATCCATCATGGCCAACCAGAGCGGTATTCCCGGTCAGGGGGATGATTCCTCCATCGTTGAGCCAGTGAAGGTTGGACTGAGCGTGGCAGAGGTTTCTGACGGTCCGGTGGACATCACGGAAGTTGCTGAAGTAGAAATCATGGTTTCCGAGCACGAAGTACACAGGGCAAGTCAGGCGCTGGGCTACCATCCGCAGGCAAGTTTCAATGGTGTGCCCCTCGGCGAGGTCGCCGGAGATCAGAATACCGTCCGGCTGTTCCCGTGCAACCTCATCGAGGAAGCGGCTGCATGCAGTCCCTTCCAGAAAATTGAGATGAATATCTGTCAGCCAGGCAAGACGTTTCATGGCCGGGGAAGAGAATAGTCCCATCGGGTGGTGTGATGCAATCATCTTTTCGAATTAGTGATGCTGGAGGACCAATTCCATGAAAGTCGCGCCGGGAAGCGGATTAAGACGGTACGGGCTGCACTCCTGGAACCCAAGGGAAAGGTAGAGGGCCTTAGCCTGATGCATTTCCGCAAGCGTATCCAGCCGCATGCGCTCGTATCCCATGGTCTGTGCCTGTGCGATCACCGCCTGTGCCAGTGCCCGGCCCAGTCCCCGGCCATGATACTCGGGGATGACATACAACCTTTTCATCTCGCAGATTCCCGGTTCGAATTGCCGCGGGCAGACACAGCCTACGACACGGTCATCAGCCTTGGCTACAAGAATACACCCTGACGGTTCCTGATACTCACCGGGGAATTCGGCCATTTCCCTGTCGAACGACTGAAACCCCAAGTCGATTTCGAGGGAGCGGGCGTATTCCTCGATCAGCGCCCGGACCTGCCCCATCTGATCCTCCGTGGCCCGTCTGATAGTTGTGGTCATTCGTTGCGTTGAGATTGCTTCGCTACGCTTGCAATGACTCGCAGTGACTGCTTTCTCTGCTCGTGGAGACACAGGTTCCAGCAGTCCTTGCGAGGAGTCCGCCGCGGCGGACGACGAAGCAATCTCCTCCTTGGTAATCACCAGACACAATTCAATATGCGAACCCATGCTGCCGCGCAACTTCCATCGACTTGAACCACCCCTGCTGGTCGCGGGCGCGGATGATGCTCTGCGCCTGCGCGATCGTGATTCCCCGAAAACTGGCCAGATCGAATACTGATGCGGTGTTCAGGTTGATGTTGAGTGGGAACTTCGGTTCGGGCGAAAACAAGGATACTGGAATCGAGAGCTCGGAGTTTTCCACCCAGAGTTGGGGTCCAACATTGGCGTCGAACGCGACTCGCTTGGCAAGAACATCTGTTTTCAGCCGTGCGAGCGCGTCATCGTACTCTTTGCGGAGTCGGCGATATTCGTTGTAGTTACCAATCATGCCTGCGTAGGCCATTTTCTCGTAGATTGCGCCAAGACTGTCGGTGACTGTTCTGCCGACGGTTGTGCTCAAGAACACACTCAGCAGATCCTCTTTATCCTCAGGGAAGATGGTGCACCACTCGTTGATGAACTCGAGAAAGGGTGAACTGCGTTCGTTGAGACGGTCCTTCATGCTGTGCATGACAGAGGCCGACTTGAGCAGCACGTTCTCGAGAGGCGTGAAGATGTCCTGCGGCTTCGCT
>JAGVEK010000001.1 GCA_020058315.1 Candidatus Zixiibacteriota bacterium | reverse complement strand
TATAGCCGCCAGTGACACATACCGCTCCATCAAAATTGGTCCAAATACGACGACGTACATGCAATCGCCCTCGCGACTTAGCCACGTCGGAGAAGCGTTCAAACCAAGCCCGGTCGTGAAACGCAATTATGAGCTGCCAATCCGCCAATTCTTGGAATAGATAGTCAGCTATTCTGTCTCGCAATGAATTATCTACGCTATGAAATACGTCGTCGAGTATTAGCACCTTGGTTTGACCTCGGTCTGCACCGTTTCGTATGAGTGCGATAATTGCGAGAAGTGACGCTAGATCCAGATAGGCTTCGCTTAACACAGTCGACGCTGGCACTGCCTGACCATTCGCCATAACTACCGACAGTGCAACACTTCCACTATCCGGAACTTGCGACAGTTCAATTCTGGAAATTGTCTTTTTTGTGTTGTCATAGGCGATATCGAAGAACGAGGAATTCAAGCGATCCGACGCTTTCGTCAGCACGTCGATAACGGATGTCCTCCGACGTTCGGTAGCAGCTCTATTAATCTGATTAACGACCCGTTCATGCTCATCTGCATGTTTCTGCATCCGTTCGCCGAGTTGCACTAATTTTTTGACGTCTTCTCCGTAGTGCTCAGCGCGACCTTTATCAATTTGCTTTGCGGTTATTCGCTTAGCTGTTCGAAATATCTGGACCGAGTGAGGCTGCAATCCTGGCATCTCATTATCTCCAACTCCGAGCAGATGAGCCAGTTCAGAGCTGGCCCTTGAGAAGGCCTCTCGAGTATCGCCCTTCAGTCCGGATAGAGCTACTTCCCTGTCACTCTGCTCAGCTTTCGCAAAGAATCGGGTGTCCACGATCGTGTGCAGAAATTTCCCACGTTGATCGTCGTCGCTTCGACCGAAAGCCAGAAGGTGATCACGCTTGATCAATAGGGACACCAGTTCAAACTCAGGAATCGGCCCTGAAGTGCGATCAGACTTAATGATGCGGCCATCTTCTAGAAGAATTTGTGCGCTAGTTTCGTCGCTCTCGGACGCCAATCGATTTCTCGGATCAACCCGCACCCTCCTACCTATTTGAATAAAATGAGGCTCACGGCTAGTCAAACCATAAACGATTGCTTCCAAAAAGCTTGACTTTCCGGACCCGTTGTCACCTAGCAGGAATGTCGATGACGCATTTCCGTCTTCATTGGTGAACGTTAGAACACCTCGCTCTATACCACGGAAATGACTGACTGAAACAGATTTGATCCATGCGTTCTGCATATTCCAGCTCCCATAGTCTTTCGCTACTTGATTTGCTGCGCGGGATATACAAAATGGGCCGCAGCGGTCATTATTCTCAAGGATTTGTGTGGTTCTTCTGTATCCAACGCGGGCGATTCGCTGACCTCGCGTGGTGCGCTCCTGCTCGCGCTCTACTTCGAGTAGTTGCGCGATGCTGCGGATCTTTCTCGCCGACGAGGTCGATCAAGTGGCGCGAGGGGCACTGAGGCACTTGGCCCCGGCCTCGATTGCCGCGCTGTGCAGAAGCTTGATGTCCACGCGCGGCGATCGCCTCGCTGCTCAATCGCGAGGATGTGGGTCCACTCGGATGTGGCGAACGTGCCTGCTCGGTGACGTACTCCTGTCCGACCTCCATGAGCTTCGCTCCTCCGGTTCGCAGGCTGTTGGTCAGAATAGTTCGAATGAGTCACGTTCGATTCGGAAGCCTCTACCAGTCCCCCAATCTCGGCACGTGATGCCAAGGAATTTGTCACTGTCACATGCGAAGGGCCCCTCCACGCGCGACGTGCCGTAGGCGATCACTGGAAGCGATTCATCGATGAGCGACTCAGCCGCACACACAAACTCGGCAGCCCCACCTGCGGTGAGGACGATCGTGTGGCCCCAGGATGGTTGATTGCACTCCACTGCCGGTGGGAACGGCTGGTAATGAATGGTTTTCGCATCACACCGAATGACCTGTGGGTTACCGAAGGTCACCATGCACGCTAAGTTTCCGCTGAGAGACCGGAACTGCACCGGGGCCGGGGGCTCCTGCTCCGCAGACGGTCGATCAGGACTGGCGAGGGCCAGAAGTCCGGCAACCATTAGCACCGCGACGAGGTAGACCCACCCAGGCACGCTGCGCCGACTACGTCTGGCTGATCGAAAGCTCCGCCGCCGCCGCACCGTCCCAGCAACGTGGCTTGTGGCAAATGAAGGCGGTGCCGTGTGGACGTAGGGCATCGTTGGACGAGTAGCTGGCGTCCAGACCTGCTGCGAAGTTTGGTATTCAGGTTTGGATGGGGGCTTCGGCTTACCCGCTGGCTGTGGTGATCGCCTCGGTTCCGTGGTCTTCCGAGCTGCTGGCGTTTTGGGTCGAAGTGGTGTCGTCGCTGCGGGAGTCGGAAAGCGAGCGGCCATTGCACTCAGCAGATCGCCGGCGGGCGTCGCTCCTGTTGGCAGCTGGGACTTCACCGTGGCACGGGGAGAGGCTGCGGTTGTGCTAGCGGCAGATGCTGGGGGCTGCCGGAAGCTCTGCGCGGGTCGACCAGCTTGCGGGCGGCTGTTGCTAGTCGTCTGAGGACGAACAGTCGACGTACTGGGAGTGGGACGTGTTCCCGGCGCCAACTGAATCTGAAGTTGTTTCGCCCGGTTGAGCTGAATCTGGGGCGTCGGATTCATCGAGTACTTGCTCTGGTACAAGGTGATGAGGCCAGTGATCGTGACGCTCTTCCCGGCGAGTTCGGGAAGCTTCACGCCTCCATACAGGCGATGCAGGTCCTTCGCCACATCGCCGAAGGCGACGATCGTGAAGTCGCCTCGACGGTAGTCGCCAAAGTTGAGGAAGACGATCGGCCTCTTCCGATTGTCGTAAGTCGTACGGGCCACCTTGACTACACCAGAAACTGTGCGTTGGTCGCCTTCCAGGCTGCGCAGCTGCACCGCTTCGGTTGCCGTGATGACATCAAGAGCAGTCCGGGCCGCTCCCAATGACGTTCGAGGCGCGGTAGGTTCGCCCCGCAGCGCGCGGGCAACACTTTCATAGTCGGTGAGGCAGGCACCGCGTAGGCGCTGCACACGTGGTGCCAGCGGTGTGTTGAGAAGAGCTTTGAACACGTCAGAGGCATCGGGATCGACGAAGTCGGTCGCGCTGAAAAGCAGATTCTGACCCCCGCCACCGAAGGTGTCCCAAAGGTCAGGGTCGAGAGCGATTGCTTCGAGCGACAAGTCGATGAGATACGCCGAGAACGTATCCAGATGCTGATCGTATGTTGCATCGTTCCGCGTGGGGTGTTGGTAGTTGGGATGGCCTCGCTCAGCGGCACCGTAGGGGGCAAGCTCGGGCAGATACATTCCGTCGTAATCGATCAGGGAGATCGACTCGCCTGGGCCAACGATGATGTTGCCGTGCTGCAGATCTCCGTGTGCAACCCCAATTCCACCGAGTGTTGACACTGCTGAGGAGATTCCGCGGCGAACGGCATCGATCAGGTCAGGTTCGTCGTAGTGGTCGTCGACCCAGTCCCCTAGCGGATCGCCATCCACCCATGGCATCCGAACTGTTGGAAACTGGCGACCAAGAACAGTGATCCCTGTGGGGTCGTATTGAACATCGACCATGAACCCCAAATCGGGGTGCGCGGCCACGAATCGATCGATTTGCTCGTAGCGCTGCGCCAACGTTGAGTCATTGCCCTGCTTGTGGAAACACCGGACTGCGAAGCGCTTGCCATCGGCTCCCGTCACTTTGAATGTGGCTGCGAAGCCGCCTGATGCGACCGCCGCGATACCCAGCGGCGTCTTCTCCGCGACACCGCCGGCCAGCGCGGGGTCTCGCGGAAAGGCCAGAGCGGGGTGGTTAACTGCTTGCTGGTACTCCAGCAGGCTTGGCAATGTCATAAGCGCACCACGCAGATCGTCGTGTCGTCGGAAGCCATACCGCCCTGGCTCCGCGCGAAATTGACCCAGTCCGAGTACTCTTCGCTGTCGTTCAGCACGTCGGTATGGATGAGCTCCTGCAGGGCATCGGTCGGCGCCCCGAGAAGGAAGGCGGCTGCAGCATCGGTGGCGATGATGAGTGCATCGCCGTTCTTATACGTGGTGGTGCATTCCCATCGATCGCCGGTATGCCCAGCGTCACCAACCCGCGTAGACACCAGTGCCGGACTTCGACCGAATTGGTCTGGCCGCGTGAGCGGGCCAGCCAGGAGGATGTCGCCACCTCGCACATGTAGTAGGCATGTGTCTCCAATGCCCACAGCTGCGAATCGTGCACGACCAGTGTCGATCTCGACTGAGAGGTAGGTCGCTGCACCGCCATCCGCGATTTTCGACTGGGCATACCACGGCAAGTCCGGACTAGCAACCCGGTCGAGCCACTCGGCACGAAGCAGTTCGAGCCGGGCCGGCCCCAACGGGTCTGATGCGTCCTGTGCAAAAGACTCAACGAGGAGCTCGGCCCATACCTCGGCGCGAGCAGTTCGCGATGCGCCATCAGACATCGCGATCCGCCCCGAACAAAATGCAACCCGATCTTCGTTGTCGGAGTCAACCTCACCTGGCTTCGGAACACTGTTCGCCAGCACCACCGGTTCGGCTGTCATTTCATACCTGCCCTACTGGCCCAAGGCCTGCAGACCGGTAGTGAGCTCTTTCAAGCCGGTAGGCGTCACGGCGCGAGTACCGAGGTCAAGGAACTTGAAGACAGTGGTGGCGTCGGCGTTGTAGAGGAATCCGCGAGCGCCGGTATCGATCGCAAGTCCCTGTCCGCGCGCTGCCTCGAACATCCCCGGCGGCAACTCGCTCGACATGCCGAACAGCAGCTCGGCGTTGTCGTTAGGCAAGCCAGCAGCACTACTGGGATAGGCAAACGGCTCCTGTTGAATACCGGAAAGGTGCACGTTGAACACCAGCGCCGCCCCATCGTTGGTTCCAAGCGACATAATCCGCTCAGCCGCTGCGGTGGGATCACCGTCGGTGCTCTCGCCATCGGTAATGTTCACAACCAGCGGCGGAAAGCTGTCCGCGTGGTCCGAACACCAGGACGCTACAACAGGTTCCGCAGCGCGGAACGCTGCGGTCATCGGTGTCATGCCGTAGGCGACCGGGTCAACCCAGACGGCAAAAGGCTGCTCGACAAGGACTCTGCGACCCGCGCCGTCGACCGTCTCCGCGGTGCGTTGTTCGACGCGTTTCGGCGATCGCGCGAGATCTCCGATCGACACGATAATTTCACCGAGGCGTGTACCAGGAAGCTGGTGGCTGATCTCAGCTCCGTAGCCGAGAACGCCGATCTGGAAGTAATCATAGACCCGCTGGGTTCCTTTGCTACACAGCGCAATTGCATTGCTAAGCGTCTTGTTGACTGCTTCGGCAAGTGCCTCGGCCTTGGAGGCCCCGATCCCTGCCCACGAGTCCTCCATCGAGGTAGATTGGTCAATCATCAGCAGAAGCAACGCTGGCCGACGACGGTTGATCTCGGCGGAGTACGCCATGACACCCTCCCTTCAAAGTGGCGCTGCCTGTTTGGCCGCGCGGTTCCCCTTGCGTTCCCGAACTTCGACGCACTCGTACCGTACGTCGACCCTCCGACAGGCCCGCTCAGATTGCATCCGTGTTCAGTTGCAGGACTTCATATTTCGTGAGCCGCCTGTACGCAAGAGGATCACCAGCCAGCGCTGATGCGAGGACGCGACGGCCCGTCGTGACACATACGTAGATGCGTGAAGGCCACTGCCCCCACAACGAGCGCGGCGAGGTCTCTTGCCCACTATCGGGATCCAACAGCAGCACCTGCGTCTGCTGCCCGCGGGGACTCGCATGCTCCACCCACAGGATGCGACCATCATCGACGGCCGCTGTTGCGACCAGGCTCAGCCATCGCAAACGCCCCGACTTCTGCCTGCGAAACCAACGAACAACCTCGCCACCCGCAACCGGAACCAGCAGGACAGCAGCAAGCAAGATCATCCCGATCTCCGGAGTCGTCCAAACTGCAACCAGCCCAAAGGCAGTAGCCAGCACCTCAGCCGCAAGCGCTGGCTGTGCCGGACTGTCCGCCGCGAGTGCCCGAACCGACGCTGCACTCGGTACAAGCGCTGCAAGGGCGATCGTCAACCAGCCCGAGCTGCTCACGATCGCCAAGCTCAGTCCACCCAAGCCGCACGCGATTCCTGCAACTGCGGCCGTCGTGACATACGCCGGTGTTCGAACCTGCGAAAACGTAGGCCCACCCTCGCTCACGTGCGCTACCCCCTGCCGACGTGCTGTCAGTCCCCACTCCGAACCCTCAACGCAAGCGAGTCGAGAATAGCCGACGGTCCGCACCCGCGCACGGGGGTAGGAAGACCTCGGTACGCTATGAGAGCCACGGGCAGCCCCGACGCGCGTTCACGTCGCAGAGGTGCCGAGCATGTGCCCCGGCGGGGTGGACAGACATCTGGATCGACAAGACCTAAGGGGAGGGCGCCGTGGGGTTCGCATCGCGGGACAACCGAATCTCACCGCTCGCTTATATCGCACTGCGCGAGGCGCTATCCAGTGTTGTCTGGTACAAGGAACGATCCCTGCGACCGTTCCTCCAGGCCGCGCTGCGTGACCATCCGGAGGTACTGGCCGGTATCGACTTCAAAGGCCCTTCAAAGCGCGAGATCGTGGGGGCGGTGGTTGACCGCCTTACCGCCGGTGAAGCCAAGTATCGGTCTACGACTATCTATCTCATGCTCGATGTCGCAGACATGATTCACTTCCCAGACTTCGACAACCTTGAAGACCGCGAGGAGAAGGTCAGTAGGGCACGAAAGGCCGTCGCTGTACTCAAAGCACAAACCGAGAAGTTCGACCAGATTCTTGACACGCAAAAGCGCCTCGCCACTGAACGCGCCATGGCGGAACAGCGCCGCGCCGCCGAACAGCACTTCAGGAGCTCGCTATCGCGGATGCGGGCGGCTTTTTGGGAACTGCACAAGATTGCCAATCCTCAGGTCCGCGGAAAAACGTTCGAAATGTTCTTGCACGATCTTTTCAACCTTTACGAACTTAAACCCGAGCTTGCCTACGAATTAGATACCGAACAGATCGACGGATTCTTCAGCTTCGACGGGGACGACTATATCGTCGAGGCCAAATGGACCAAGCAACGCACCGACCGCGCTCAGGCCGACACATTTGCAAAAAAGGTCGAACGTCGCGCTAAAAACGCACTCGGACTGTTCGTCAGCATGAACGGATTCACGTCTGATGCGATCAGCACCTACAAATACAGCACTCCGTTCATAACAATGGAAGGCCCCGACATCGTATCCATTCTAGATGGGCATATGGGGCTGGACGATATGCTGACACGGAAGCGGCGCTACGCAAATAAGACAGGCCAATGTTATCACCCGTACGCTGATATGATCGATTGATTTGATTCGCACTCAAGCACAATACACTACGCAAGTCGCGTCATCTATGCGCTGGCCGACCGCCGATACTCCACTTCAACTACCGACGAATCACCGAGAGAGTCCAGCAGGTCGCGCAGGTATTTCGCCGTAGCTTCTGGGGTAAGAGCGAAGGTGCCAATGCGATCAAGTAGCCGCGTGTACTGGTCTATCTCGTGTGGCCGGTCCATATACAATACGCTTGTCAACTCCTCGACGTAGACCAAGTCGGGACTGTCGTACTGCGACATCCTCATGAGACTAAATGATCCAGGATTTGAGGAGGGGTATCGCGAGGTGGGCAGGACCTGAATTACAACATTGTCCCGCTCACCAATTTCAATGAGGTGCGCGATTTGCTCCCTCATATCCGCCCCCTCAGGCGATCGATAGAACGCAGCCTCATCAATAATCGCCCACAGCTTCAGTCCGCCCGAACGAACAAGCACCTGCTGCCGGTGCATCCGCACCGAGACGCGGCGCTCGATATTACTTGAGAGCATCTGTCGGATAACTGCGCGGGCATACTCCGGAGTTTGCAAAAGTCCAGGGATGTAGTGGGACTCAAACGTTCGGATCATTTGAGCGCGCTGCTCCAACTCCATATAGGGCTCGAACCACTCCGGCAGCACATCACTGTAGTTGGTCCACCAGCCCGATCGATCGGCAGTATCCGCGAGCTCGCCGAACTCGCGATGGATTCTCGGATCGCGGACACCGTACGAAGTTAGAGCCCGGCGTATAGATTTTCGACCGAATCTCGCGACACCGCCCTCCACTTTTTGAAGTACGGCCTCCTCGCAACCTAGCTGTTCACTCACTTCTTCAATCGACATTCCGAGATGGACCCGTTGGTCTCGGAGGAACTCTCCGAGGGCAATGCGAAGCACTGTCGGCCGCGCCCGGGGAATTGTCAGCTTCCAGTCCGATTCTCTCGGTGGTTCATAGTCCGATTGACTATTTGCGCTAACCATCAGCGAATGACCGAAATCCCCGAGGAATTCTCCCAGGCGCGTTACCGCAGAATCGTCGCCACTTCGGATGATTGTCGACGCGAGCCGAAATGCTTCGTCCAATGCGCGATCAGCCTGTGGTGCCACATCTGCAACTTGCATCGGCGACCCGGCGACAGTTGCCGAGGCCACCCCTTCTGCGGCTGGCCGCGGGTCCCCACCTTCCAAGATCTTCTTCGCGCTACCGGGCTGCCATCCGAGCACCTGCTCCAAGATCGCTAGCGAGCCTTCCGACACCGGCCTGGTGCCACGCTCGAGGTCCCCCAGAAGTCGGTAGCTCAGACCCGTTTTTCGTGCCAGCTCCTGTCGCGTAGTCATCCCCAGCTCAGTCCGCCGGGCAATCACACTGTCCGCCAAGCGCTCCCAGTCGTCGAAGCCGTCCATGGGCATACTATGCCACTCGCCGGGTGGCGGATGGGCAAACGGGCCCGGAATAGCAACCCAACCGGGACCTCCTGCCTGACCTCGGATGACGAACTGCGCAGGCACAGAATTCCTTTCAAGCTGGCATACCCTGCCACTACGCCGCTACGCTCTAGGCATGCAAACTGAAGACGAGTGGACGCGGGTAGGGGCGACCATCAGAGCACTTCGTCGACTAGCGGGGGTCAGCCAACATGCACTAGCCGAGCAGATCGAGATCAGCTCCAGCCACCTGTCAAACATTGAAAGTGGCCGAAGGGCATGCCCGCCTCTGCTCGGCCGCCGAATAGCCGAGGCTTTCGCCGTCGATCCGAAAGCGATCATGACCGCCGCTGCGACAGCTGTTGATCCGTCACGTAGGGCAATCAACCTGCGCACGGTCACGACGACCCGCCGTCCATCCCCGCGACTCCGCCCCTTCAATCGGAAGTAGACATGCAAACAACCGATGTTTCCGAGGACGCGAACCGCAGCCGCACAACGATGGTCGTCCTCGCACTCATGACAACAGCGGCGTTGGCAGCAGTTACCGGTCTTCTCGGCGGTCTCGTCGCCGCGCTAGCGGGTACGCCGATTGCCGGGTCGATCGCCGCTGGCTGCAGCGCTTTTGCTGCCTCGATGATGATCGGCCTAGCGATCATCAAGCTGGTGATGCGGCGTTAGAGTTCCCAGATCGTCCACGACGACGAGCGCGGACTTCCCACGCGGCGAAGATCTGCCGGGTTCCCAGTACGAAGACACCCATCCACCAAACCACCACCGACAAGCAGCGGACGCCAGCGATCCGCGAACGGGCCCGCACTCACGGTTTCGAAGTATCAAGTCCCGGAAGCGTATTGGGCGCTGCAATCAAATGCGTACGAGAACGCCGTCACTTGAGGCGGTCTGTCGCTGGTGGTAGCTCCACCACACGAGCTACCACCAGCGCCGACCTCGCGCCTGCCCGCGCCGACCACCTTGTCGCCGCGCACCCCACGCCGCCTGGCCCTTGCTCGTACTCGCCGACGTGCTGATGCTCACGACCGCGCACACCCTGGCCGACGGCGGTGACAACGTGGATCGACGCTACAGCCCGGCGGCAGTACGCAGTGAGTACCTAGTATCACCCAGCGATGCTAGGCGAAGCGTTAGATCGTTGCACCGCAACAGTATCAGCCCATCCGCCGGCGTCAGCGCCTCGAATATCCTCGTGGTGCGGGTGGTGATGACTGAATAAGCAGCGCCGCTGAGATGGCTTCAGACGTCAGGTCGCCGACTATCCGCCCAGAAGGGACGGCTCGACCGCTCTGGTATAACTGCGATCGATCGCTAGATCTGTCTGTGTCGGCGAGCCGTCCCTGGTAATCGTCCCTCAAGCCGAGAACGGGTTGCGGTATGGCACAGAACATTTGGAGCGGTGTCGACACTGGGAAGTCGGCTCACCATTGCATCGTCGTAGATGACGCCGGGAAGCGGCTGTTGTCCCGGCGTGTCCCCAACACCGAAGCTGACCTGAACGTTCTGATCGACGATGTCCTCGGGCTCGCTGACGGCACCGTGGCCTGGGCTACAGATCTCAACCGTGGCCCGGCTTCATTGCTCCTCACTCTGTTGCACCACCGTCGGCAGCGGGTGATCTATCTGTCAGGTCGAAGGTTCCATCATGCAGCGGCTGTGTTTCGCGGAGAGGTGAAGAGCGATGCCAAGGATGCCGCGGTGCTTGCTGATCACGCTCGGTCATGTATCGATCCGCACTACATGCCGCCAGCGGATACGGCTGCACGCCACTTGAAAGTCCTCACTGCACGTCGCAGCATGTTGAGTCAGGACCGCACGCGCGCCATCAATCGCCTGAGAGGGTTGCTGACCGAATCCTTTCCAGCCCTGGACGCGTCTTTTCAGTTCGCTAGGAGCGCTGCAGCGGTCATGCTGGTCAGCAAGTACCAGACACCAATGGAGATCCGCGAGGCCGGAGTGTCCGAAATCGAGGCGTGGCTACATGGTCAGGGTGCTCGTATGGCACGCAAAATCGCTGTCGCCGCAGTCGAAGCGGCCCAACAGCAGACGGTTCAGATCCCCGGAGAACAGCTCGCAGGCGTGATCATCGGACAAATCGCAGCCGAAATCCTGTTACTCGACGTCGCGATTACCCAAGTCGAGCGGTCCGTAGATGCCGTCCTCAGACGACACCCCTACACCCCTATCGTGTCGAGTATGCCCGGTTTCGGCCCTGTGCTCACCGGCGAGTTCCTAGCACTTACGGGCGGGAATATGGAGAACTACCGCAGCTCGAACCACCTGGCCTCCTGCTCTGGAGTGTCACCTGTGGCCAAGGATTCAGGCAACATCATGGGCAACAATCGTCGGCCTCGCTACTACGACCGGCGGTTGCTGCGCGTCTGGTACATGTCGTCAACCACCGCGATCAAGGTCGACGAACGGTCAAGGGTCTACTACGACAGGAAGCGCTCCGAGGGCAAATCCCACACCCAGGCGATACTGTCGCTGTCCCGGCGAAGGGTGAACGTGATGTGGGCGATGCTGCGGGACAACGCTCCGTACCGGCAGCTGGGCAGTCCGGTACGTGGTGAGTAGCGGACGTCTCGCGGACATGCGAAATTGTCACGGCGTTGCCCGCACGCAACCGGCCGGCTCATCGGGTCGCACATCTCACCCGAACAGCCCCGAACACAGCAGGACCCCCGAACCATTTCGCCACTTCACGTAGGGGTACGGGCGTCGGCAGATCACCAGCGGACACGAGCTTTTCTACTAGCAAACTCACGGTCACGAACTGATCACCGAGTCCGGGCTGCGCCGCGACTTCGTCTACGAGCACCCATCCATCGTCGAGGAATTCCAGCGGCAAAGCACAGAGCTACACACCCACCGCAGCTCTGACGGCGGCTGCGTTGCCCGACCCGCGCATTCCGTCAGTTGGTCGTAGGCACGCTCGTTCGCGAACACCGTCAGGTCGAAGGGCCTGGGCGTGAGTAGTTCGGCGCGCTCGTTCGCCGTCCGCAGTGGTGCCTGCAACACGCCGCCCGGCGTGGTTGACACCCCGCCGACGGAGCGCCGAACCGCAATTGCCGCGACTTCGCTGACTCACCCCTGTCGCGTCTTCGAGGTGTCGCCACCAGCAGCGGCTGCAAACCAAACCCGGGCCCGCCCAGTCCCGTTAGCTACAGATTCAACCGAACTTCGGCCAGCTGCATCCAGCGCGAAGAAAGTGAATCATCAACAGTGTTCGAGATAGCCAAATGTTCACCATCCAACGATAGCATCGCATACGGTAATCCCTTCCTTGCGGAATCAAACCATCGCGCATAGCCTCGTTTCCAGGGGGCGGGTGAATTCAGACAGCAACCGGCAAGGACACTGTCGCCGCTGCGCACCCCAGGAACGCATCGACGGGGAGATGTGAATGGGAGGAACAAGTAAGATGACAACATCGACTACCAACGCAGCTCGCACAGATTCAGCACCGACGCTGACCTTCTCCGCAACGGAATTGGCACGGTTCTCCAACGCGGCATTCACGGGGTACCGGAGTCTGAGCCAGGAGGATTGTACGACGAACCCTGTGTGCGGTCCGTCGCGGGAGGTCCTGTGCCCCACCACAACCTTTTAAACTAACGCCCTAAAGGTCACTGAAGTCCGCAAATAAGCGAAGGGAGACCGTCTCGAATGGTCGAGAATCGAAGCTCGAACGCAGATCAGACCTACATTTCCCCTACGGTGCAGCAGTTTGCAGCCTCGATTCTCGGCCTATTCGGGGACGCCGGAGACATTTCACCAGAGATCGGTACGGCCCTTGCAAAAGTCGACCGAGCAAGTTTTATCGAAGGCTACTACGATTTCATAGACGGGCGATGGACGTGGGTCGTATTCGACCCTGCAGCACCAACGATAGCCAACTTGGATAAGATCTACGGCAACACCAGCATCGTGACGGATATCGATGCCGAAGGCGCGCCCGTAAGCTCGTCGACAATGCCGGCACTGATGGTCACGATGTTGTCAAAACTCGGGGTGACCGAGGGTGACCGCGTGCTGGAGATAGGAACAGGCACCGGCTATAACGCGGCGCTATTGGGGCAGCTGGTCGGACCGAAAGGAAACGTGACATCGGTAGATATCGACCCGGCTCTCACAACCTCTGCCAAGCGTCGTATCGACCACATCGGTTGCAATAACGTCGAGATCCAAACTTCTGATGGCGTCCAGTCAGCCGAGCTGAGCTCTTCATTCAATCGCCTCATAGCCACCGTCGGCTGCGAGAACATTCCCCATAGCTGGTGGGAGAAGCTCTCCAGAGATGGTGTCGCTGTAGTCCCCTTTCGGGCTGGCAGCTGGTACTCAGTCCTGCGACTGACGCGAGGAGAAGCTCCTTCTACATGGTTCGGTTCCGTAGTCGGCCCCGCAGGGTTCACTCCCGCACGCGGCGACACGATCGCGAACGATTCAGTGTTCACGCTCGTCGACTTCACGCAGCGACCCGAAGACGTACAAAGCGAGCCAATCTACTGCGGTTCCGCGTCCTACATTGATCTCGACTTCTTTTTAAATGCCCACAACCCACAGCTGATCCCCGTCGAGGTCAGGACTGGCGATTCGTGGACTGCGAGACACCGCGGGCTCGGCATCATTGATGACAACGGAGAGTTTGCGGCAGTCGTGAATGGATCGCTCATCTCGAGCAAAGGAGCCGACCCCAACATTATTGAGATGATCCGCAACAACACCATGACTTGGAAACAGCTCGGCAACCCACCATCTTCGGAATTCGATGTAACAATTTCGCCCATAAGCTCAACAGCGCAATCATCCAGATGGGACGGTCAGACACTAGCCACGTATACTCCGAAGTCAGCGTGAAAGCTGCCGTGAAACCGGGATGGTCATCCACATGTCCAGACCACCTTCGTCAGCCGGTAATAAGAACCATCAGATCTCTTGTTTACGCCATATACGACCGGTCCGCCGTAGAGGAAGGATCGCCGTTCATCGCTGATGGGGTTGCCGGACGCGCCGTACTATCGCATGCACTCCTACGAGATCCTGCACTTTGTGATGACCTCGGCCTGGACCGGCAACGGCTCCACGCAATACTCCTAACAGACAGTCAATTTCTGATTGAAAGGCTCGCTGGCGACACCGATATCGAGCCATCGCTATTCGTCGGGCACGGCGGCTTGTTATGGGTGCTG
The DNA here is from genome assembly GCA_020058315.1 of Candidatus Zixiibacteriota bacterium. Classification (GTDB taxonomy): domain Bacteria; phylum Zixibacteria; class MSB-5A5; order WJJR01; family WJJR01; genus JACRMA01. The sequence continues at coordinate 523 of JAGVEK010000001.1, read as the reverse complement.
TCGAAGATCGTTGACCCTACTTCGCTGGAAAGCCTGCGCGTGGCCTATCGCGGCTTCGAGTCAGCGCTCGAAGATGCCAGCGACCGAGGCGACTGGGTCAATTATGACCTTATCTCAGGGGTATCTGGATTGCTCATCGTCGCCCGGGGGCTGAGAACATCCTCCGAACTCGAATTGGGCACTGCCGCAGCAAGTTGGCTATTCGATCGGGTGCAACCTGACGGAACCTGGCTCTCCCCAACGGACTTGGTGAAGATCCCGCCGAAGACGCATGATGATGGTTGGCATACTGACTGGGGCGTTGCGCATGGGGTCGCTGCGGCAACGACTACGCTGGCGCGCCACTGGGTAAGCATCGGCCGCCGGACAGCTGCCCTCAAGGCTTTGCGAACGTCCTCGAAAACCTTGGAGGAGTTGTTGAACCCGTCGATTGAAACTTACAGAACACCGCTCTTCTCCAGTAGCAGGGGCAGGGAATTCGGAACCCCCCTCGGCTGGTGCTACGGCGATGCGGGAGTCGGAG
>JAGVEK010000314.1 GCA_020058315.1 Candidatus Zixiibacteriota bacterium | reverse complement strand
CAGAAAGTGGTCCCTCTCCGAGTGTCTACCTCGGTCGTCACTTGGACTGGGTTCGTCAGACCTTGGCTCGCCGGGAACCCGGTTACCGTTTCAAATGGGACATCTATTTTGATCGTCTCGAGGAACTGGCGAAGTCCGCCACCAGGTTTCTCGATGCCGGCTGCGGTGACAACAAGACCGCCTCGGAGTTGGAGGGGCCTCGACTCTGTTTGGGGATCGACGTGGAACGGCCATCCTCCGGTCTCCCACCCGACGGGTGGGATGGGTCGTTTTCTCTGCATCCTTACTCCGGACTGAGGCTCTGCGGCCGCCTTGAATGTCTCCCATTTCACGACCATCAGTTTGATCTGGTAGGCTGCCGCCATGTCATTGAGCATCTCGATGACCCATTGGCTGTGTTTGCGGAGCTGCATCGCGTCATGACACCGGGCGGACGGCTGCTGATCCAGACGGTCAATCGATCAAGTCTGCTGATTGCCCTCACACGGCTCTTGGGCAGGCCGCTGCGCCGGTGGCTCAGGCACTGCCGGTATGGGCGAGGCGATGCCGATCCTTTCGTGCTGCGCGATCGATTCAATGACCCCTCCCTCTTCGAGAATCCGCCCGCAGGGTTTCGGTTGGTCGCAATCGAGATGACACAGGATGTCGATCTGCAGTCGCGTTTCGGATTCTGGTTGAGCTATCTGCTCGTGCGCTGGACGAGGAAACGCCAGGATCGCCGTTCGACGATCACCGCCGAATGGGAGCGGATGTGATCTCCAAGAACTGCGGTGATAAGCAAACCTTACCGCAATCGCTCTTGTAGCAAGGGCCTTGTGCCCGTTCGCCATGGGCACACGAATTTTAACCTTGGCCAAGCGCGGAAGTGAAACGCGACAACGTCCACAAGGGGCTATGCTACGAAGAGCAATTGGTCCGGTCGCTTGTAGGATAGCGGGTCTCGATTCACTGTGTGGCGTGGCCGTTCTCGGCCGCGTTGTGGCGGTTGTCCGCAGGCGAGGGCGCCTGCGCCACACTTTGAACGTGGTAGTGGAATCTGACAACGCCCACAAGGGGCTATGCTACAAGACGGCGAGGCCCAGTGTTGGCCTTGTTGGCGAGCCATGACACACTTGTGTCACACATTGGCATCGGATTCGGCACCGCATGGCACGAAGCGCACAAATCCCTTGAGACATGGCATGACACCCGTGTATCCTTCATGAAGATGCTCGCGAAACCGCCCACCAAGATTCACCGTGTCCTGATCGCCAATCGCGGTGAAATCGCAGTGCGTGTGATCCGAGGTTGCCGGCGGCTCGGGATTGAATCGGTGGCGGTTTTCTCGGATGCCGATAGATCGGCGCTCCATGTTCGTATGGCCGACTGGGCTATCGGAATTGGTCCTCCTCCACCGGAAGAGAGCTATCTGAACATGCCGCGAATCCTTGACGCGGCGCGTCAGGCCAAGGCTGACGCGATCCACCCCGGCTATGGGTTTCTGGCGGAGAACGCGGAATTCGCGTCACGTGTCGCCGATGCGGGCATGATCTGGATTGGCCCGCCACCTCACGCGATTGCCACCATGGGCGACAAGATCGCTGCGCGGACTTTGATGATCAAGGCTGGAGCCCCGGTGGTTCCAGGCTCCGACGGCCCGATCACCGACGCGCAAAACGCGCTTGATGCGGCACGGCGTGCGGGTTTCCCCATCGTGATCAAGGCCGTCGCAGGCGGAGGCGGCAAGGGGGTGCGCGTGGTGCGGCAGACTGAGGACTGGCAGCCGTCCATCGATGCTGCGCGTCGGGAAGCCAAGGGAGCTTTCGCCAATGACCGGGTTTACTGGGAGAAGTACCTGGAGAAGCCCCGCCATGTCGAGATTCAAATCCTCGCGGACCGGCACGGCCGTGCGGTGTCACTGAATGAGCGCGAGTGTTCGATCCAGCGGCGGCATCAGAAGGTTATCGAAGAATCGCCATCGGTCGCTGTGGACGCTGATTTGCGTGCCCGCATGGGCAAAGCGGCAATTGCCGCTGCGGAATCCTGCGGATACGTCGGCGCCGGGACGGTTGAGTTTCTCCTCGATACCGACGGCAAATTCTACTTTCTCGAAATGAACACACGACTCCAGGTTGAGCATCCAGTGACCGAGTGGGTCACCGGCGTCGATCTGGTCGCCGAACAACTTCACATCGCCGGATCCGACGACTGGAAGCCGCCGAAGCTCACACACGCACCATTTGGTCACGCGATTCAATTCCGCATCTACGCAGAAGATCCACAAAACAACTTCCTGCCATCGCCGGGGACGATATCGACCTATAGCGAGCCTTCAGGGCCCGGTGTCAGAGTGGACTCGGGAGTCTATCAGGGCAGCGAGATTCCGATCTACTATGATCCGATGGTGGCGAAGCTGATCGTCTGGGGACGCAACCGGATGGAGGCAATTGCTGCGGGAGATGCGGCGCTCGAGGAGTTTCACATCGACGGTATCGCCACGACCATCGATTTTCACCGGCAGATCAT
>JAGVEK010000254.1 GCA_020058315.1 Candidatus Zixiibacteriota bacterium | reverse complement strand
TGCTGGTGTGCCCGCCCATGTATCCGACGCGCGCCGCAATGACACCAGCAGCCTTCTCCAGCAGATACTCCGTACCCCAGAAACAACCGCCCGCGAAATACGCTCTCTGTGTCTTGACTGCCTGCGTTGCCGGGACAAAATTGAGCGCGATCGAGTTCACACAGTGCCGCACGTTCTTCGCCGTGAAATGCTCGCCTTCGAACACATGGCCAAGATGCGCCTCGCAGCGTGCGCAGGTGATCTCTGTGCGCATGCCATCAGCATCCACCGTCCGTTTGACCGTTCCGGCGATCTCGTCGTCAAAACTCGGCCATCCGCACTCCGAATCAAACTTGTCCGAGGACCGGTAAAGCTCCGCACCGCACTGCTTGCACGTGTAAGTGCCCTTCTCCTTGAAATTGTAAAACTCGCCGGTAAAGGGCGGCTCGGTTCCCTTCTGAACAATCACCCGCTCTTCTTGCGGTGTCAGCTTATTGAGTACCACGGGATTCTCCTTCGATTTCATCGCCATTGGAACCAGCGCCACCCCGCAAATTAAAGTGACTCCAGCCAGTATGATGGATGGCCACAGGGATCGTGTTCGGTTAGGCATTTGAACCATTCCTTCGTTCTGTCGCGACGTTCTCAATCCGGACAGTCTTCATCGCCTATCCTTAGACGACAGATGGAGTCCAATTGTTCCCGAGTGATGCGGATGTAGGGTGCGTGATTCACGCACCACGTGATTCTGCGAGCAAAGAACGCGGGAGCTGAACAGAAATGGTACCCGGTGTCGCGATTGGCAGGATGAAGTCGCCGTGCCGTGGGCCAGGTGGGAAAGGTGCGCGTATCACGCACCCTGCAGATGGCGCATGGTACGCGCCCTTCTCGGACATGACCTGCCTGCCCCACTCACCGCCACGCCGCCACAACGCTGTCGATCCCCGCGAACAGCTCGTCCTCCAATACCCCGGTCGATTTGCAATCCGAGTCTCGCCCGGCTTCCGAGATCGCAGTGAGACGACTGTCCACCGACACGTTTGTTCCATTGGCTGTCACTCGTCGCAGCCCGATGCTGACTCTGACCTCGTACCCTGACACGGCAGAGCGTCTGCCCGAACGACAATGGGCGTAGTCAGGACCGCCGGCGAGACGAAACTCACCGCTCCGGATGATTCCCGTCTCCTGATTTGTCTCTGCAAGAGGCCATTTCCTTTGGGCCATGTACGCCTGAATCGCCGACCAGACCACGTCACGCGGCTGGGCGATCAGTCGCGTAATGCCATCCGTCGTCATGTCTGCCTTCGCGCGCCCTAAGCGGGGGCGGCCCGCACAGGAGGCAAGACACAGTACACCGACAACAACGACAGCGGATACAGAGGCTCTCATGGCATCCAATCCTCCTACTCGCCCGGATACATATTACCAACATCCTTTCCGAGTACTCCCTCAAGATTCGCTCCCTTGGGCAACGGCCTGTGTTCCGGTTCGAGCTCCTCGAGTGTACGTGCATCGTACAACCGGCCATTGACCATCGTGTAGAGGACGTTCTCAGATTGCCTGATGTTGGTCAGCGGATCACCGTCGATGACGATGATGTCCGCCAGCAGACCGGGTTGGATACTGCCGAGTTCCTTGTCGAGCCCGATAACCCGGGCGCCCATCCAGGTGGCGCAGCGTAATGCCTCATGGTTGGTCATGCCCCCCTGCTGCAGCATCCAAAGCTCCCAGTGGGCGCCGAGCCCCTGAAGCTGGCCATGCGCTCCCAATTCGACATTCCCGCCACGATGCAGAATTTCTGTCGCGACCTTCGACAGCGCGAAATGGTGGTAATCAGAGTCGGGCGCCATTGTCCGGCGAATCGACCGCGGATCGATCACCCAGCGCGGCACGAACTTCGCCAGCCTTGAATTCTCCCACACGTTCTCATGCTGATACCAGTAATTCTCTCCCCATAAGCCGCCGTAGCCAACGATCAGTGTCGGCGTGTATCCCGTGCCAAATCGACTCAACAGACGGAGTTCCGGATCGTAAATGCGGGCCAGCGGGATCGGATGTTCCAGTGTGGTTTGCCCATCCAGCAGCATCGTGATCATGTGGTTCAATGTAGAGCCACCCTCCGGCACGACCATGATTCCTTGGTCGTGCGCGGCCTTGTTGACCATCTGGCGCTGCTCGCGACGCGGCTGATTGTAGCTCTTGACGCTAAACGCGCCCCAGGCAGCAGTTCGCTTGATCGCGCTGACCGCGTCCTCGTACTTGTTGATCACGGTCTTGAAATTCCCCTCGGCGCCATAGAGAATTGTGCCGGTGCTGAACACCCGCGGCGCCAGAAGTTTCCCCTGTTTCTCCAGTTCCGCTGAGGCAAAGATCATCTCGGAGTTGTTGCTGGGATCGTAAGTGGTCGTCACTCCGAATGCCAGATTCGCCAGAAACGCCCAATTCTGCTGGGAATAGACACTCTGGTTACTCGAACCAGTGTGAGCGTGGATATCGATCAGCCCAGGCATGAGCGTCTTGCCCGTGACGTCAATCACCTTGGCATTCGGCGGTACGACTATCTTATCCCTCGGGCCAGCCTCCGTGATACGGTTCCCCTTCACATGAATGACGCCGTCGGCGATCACTGATAGGTCATTCATGGGAAGAACCCTTGCTCCCACGAAATACAGGTCCGTGGCAGGGATGTCCGCCTTCTCCTTCCAACTCAGGTGCATTGTGGTTGGTTTGTACGCCTGTGCAGAGTCACCGGTCTTGCCGGCTGCGGTCGCGGTCGTGTCCTTCGCGTACAGCGCCGCCAGATCGGCACGAAACAACTCCGGCCCCAAACTCCACGAGACAGATTTGCTGTTGGCGGACCAGTTGAGATAGGTGCCCCCGTCAGTGGAGAGTTTCCTGACCGGCAAACTGGTCATCTCGGGGCTGACCTCGACCGGTGTGCTGATCTGCGGGAACGGCACCACGTACGTCTGCCAAAGTTCCTCAAACGCGAGGTGGCTCTCGTCAGGGGAGAGGCAGAAATCAACCGCGCGTTGCGACACAGCGTGAACGCGGCGGTCTGAACCCAAAAGATCCACGCTGATGAGTGCTGCCTTCTCACCCTCACGGGAGATCAGAGAGATTCGCTTCCCATCACGGGAGAAACGCGGATTCGCGCCCTCACGCGTCAGAAATCGCGGCGCAGTCTTGTCAGTGGCGCCGACGATGTAGATTCCCGGATCGTTCTCCCAAAGCCTGCCGCGATACCCATCCCCAGTGCCGCGATGATACACAACCCACTTGCCGTCGGGCGAGAATTGCGCCGAGACATAATGCCCCAGGGTGGAAACGAGAACGCGTTCTTTGCCGCCATCTGAATTGACAATGCGAATGCTGCCGCCGCTCGTGTCGTTCCAGGTGACAAAGACAATCTCTCTGCCATCCGCCGACAACGCCGGGGCAAACTCGTAGTGATCAGTTTGGCGCGTGACCCTTGCGACCGTGCTGTCAATCAGCGATCGGCGATACAGATACCCCAGCGCCTGCAATACGGCGCTCTTTCCATCGGTCGCCACCTGGGGCCAGCGCAGGACTTTCGTCGTAAAGGAATC
>JAGVEK010000520.1 GCA_020058315.1 Candidatus Zixiibacteriota bacterium | reverse complement strand
CGGAAACAACGTTAAGAAGTTTCTCGACACCGGCGCCGGTTCTGGCCGAGATTCCCAGAACCAGGGGACGATCCGTGTTCGAGGCGGCCCGGCCGAGTGCCGCAGCGAGAATCTGCGAAACAATGGGTTGGGCCGACTGAATATCGGTCTTGTTGCAGCAGATCACCCAGGGAGTGCTGGCGCCGACTAATCCAGGAGCGGGGATCTGGTTTTTCCAGTCTGCTGTGCTGTCGATCAGCCAGATCACCGCATCGGCGCGTCCGATGGCCTCTCCGGCCCGTTCCACTCCGATCTGCTCCACCAAATCAGCCGATGGGCGGATGCCGGCGGTGTCGACAATGCAGACAGGCCAGCCATCGAGGTTGATGTACTCCCTGAGAATGTCACGCGTTGTTCCCGGGATGTCGGTGACAATTGCGCGCTCGTCCTGCGCGAGGAAGTTGAACAATGTCGACTTCCCCGAATTGGGTGGTCCTGCCAAAACGAGCGTAAATCCATCACGCAGAACTCTGCCGCGATTGTAACTCTGCAGAAGCTCCTGCACGTGAGTCCTCACTGCAACCAACCGGTTCCTTAGGGCGGTGAGATCATCGCGATCGATGTCCTCCTCCGTGAAGTCCACGCCGATTTCCAGCCGGGCCAGCACGGCGACGATTTCGCTGCGCAGGGCAAGGACCTCTGCACGCAGTTGTCCTTTGAGTTGCCGCAGGGCAGCGGTGGAAGATTCCGCCGTCTTGGCGGCAATCAGGTCAGCAACCGCCTCAGCCTCCGTAAGATCGATGCGACCATTGAGAAAGGCCCGGAGCGTAAACTCGCCAGGCCCAGCCGTAATCGCGTCGGAGGTGATGAGAGTGTCAACGATCCGGCGGAGGATTAGTTGCCCTCCGTGCGCAGAAAACTCAACTAAGTCTTCGCCGGTAAACGACTTGGGAGAACGAAAGACTGTCGCGAGCACCTCGTCGATTTCGGTTCCCGTCTGATGATCCACGGCGAATCCATAATGGACTGTGAACCCCGCCTGGTCACACAACCGGCCACGGCCGCGAAATACCCGGTCCGCAATTGCGATCGCCTGAGGACCGGACAGGCGGACGACGCCCAGTCCGCCGCGACCGGGCGGAGTGGCGATTGCACAAATTGTCTGTGTCAGGTCAACGTGTGTGGACGAAGGGGACATGGCATTGATCACCCCTTCGCTTTGGACGACGCCTTGGAGGTCTTGACGATCGTGCCAGACCCCACTTCGCCATCAGAACCCATGGCCGGAGGATGCCCGATCAGCCAGGTCATTTCGATCACCGAGAATATGTTGAATACGGTCCAGTACAGTGTCAGTCCGGCCGGCACATCCTTGAAAAAGAAACCGAAGACCAGCGGCAGGATGTAAGTGAGCATCTTCTGCTTGGGATCCTTCGTCGAAAGGCGCTGCTGCAAGAAGAAGCTGATCGTCATGATGATCGGCAGGACGTAATACGGATCCTTCTGTGACAGGTCAGTAAGCCAGCCAACAAAGTAGGCGCCGCGCAGTTCGATGGTGGTGCGGAACACCTGGTAGAGCGCAAAGAAGATCGGCATCTGCGGGAGCAGAGTGATACAACCGCTCAGCGGGTTGATCCCCGATTCTTTGTACAGCTTCATCATCTCCTGATTGAGACGCTGGGCATCCCCTTTGTGCCGTTCGCGCAGTTTTTCCATCCGTGGCTGCAACTGCTGCATCTGCCGCATCGACAACGTGCTTTTCTTTGTCAGCGGGTGGAAAAGAACTTTGATGAGCAAGGCAAAGAGGATGATCGCCACGCCATAGTTTGGAATCACAGCGTGCATGGCGGTGAACAGCCACAGGATCATCAGAGCGAACGGACGAATCAGCCAGCGCCAGCCCAGATCGACCATGTCTTCGAGACCAACGCCGTACGCTTTCAGGAAGCTGTATTCCACCGGCCCGATGTAGATCGTGAAACGGTCGTGCAGCGGCGCTCCGGGCGGCAGATCCATCCGCACGGCGGCGGTGAACTGCTTGATAGTGACTGACTCGTCCTTGTACGGAACTGACCTCTGGCCGGCGATGGCCAGGAACCCCTGCGCTTCGCGATTCCGCGGGATGGTGGCACAGACGAAATACTTCGTGCGGACCGCGGCCCAGTAGGTCAGTCCGGTCAGATTCTTTCGCGGGGCAGTGGCGTCATACTTCGATACCGTCTCAAGGTCTTTCCCCATGAGAGCGTTGGCGGCGAAGTAACTGTCGTCCTCACGCGGATCCGGTTCGGTGGGCCACAGCCCCCCCTCCCAGCCGTAGAAGTACTCGTTTTCCATGCCATCCACCCAGGGTGACGGCACAGTTACATCCACATCGAAATCGTAACGCTTGCCATGGAAAGTGTATGTGACCGCAACGTCGTTCCCTTTGCGTGAACGTGCCGTGAACCGGATGACCGTGGAATCGTTTCCAGCCAGCCGCACCTCGGCGCGGTCCGCTGCAAATGGTGCGGACGACCAGTCAAACTGGTCACGCACGGAACGAAAACGCAGGCCGACGTCGTCCATTGTGTCGGCGAGGATGATCGGCTGATCATGACGTGCCGCGTCGTTGTATCGGTACTCCTTCAGCACCATCCCAACAAGTCGCGCCCCCCGTGTTGACAAGAGGGCGTCGTAAACATCGGTTTCGATCCGGATGGTCTTCTCAACCCAGGCGGGATCTGTGAGGAATGCCCCCGCCGCTGTGTCGCCGGGCACGACAGCCGCAGCCGGCCCGATTGTTCGTGGTCCTTCGGCGGACCTCCGGGCGGTGTCCGCCGGGATCACGGATGAACTGGTGTCGGCAATGACGGGCGGAGAAGGAGCTGGCTTCTTGAATCCAGTCCATTCCCAGTACGCTGGTAACAACAGGACAAGCGCGATGAGAAGCGCGAATCCCAAGAGAACCTTGGGGTCAAACGGGCGGGAGTCATCATTCATGGGATATCGATTCACTCGTTTCGACGATGATGCGGTCGGAGGCATCAAGGTACCGGGTCATAGCCGAAGGTTCCTTTCGGACGGCAACGCCACAACCGCACCGCTGTCAGGCGCAGCCCAATCCACAGGCCGTGGCGGTCAAACGCTTCCAGCGAATACGCCGAGCATGAGGGAATGTGCCGGCACCCGCCCACCAGGTGGGGCGACAAGACGAGCTGATAGCTTCTGATCACGGCGGTCATGACAATTACTCCGGCCCGGCCGGGGAAGCGGATTATGGTCTCTGCGATTTTCACCGTCACCAGCCCCGCATTCACATCGCCGCAACACGCGTGAGAGCATCCCTGACGCAGCGACTCAAGATCTCAAAATCCATCCGCGCAACATCTGGCCCGGTTGCCCGAAAGACGATATCCGGGTTGTTGTCCACCTGTGGCCAGACCGATCGATTGAGCCTTACCGCCTCGCGAAGCCGTCGCTTGATCCGGTTGCGCCGGTGGGCGGGACCGCAGTGACGTGATACAACAAAGGCCATCCGGGGACCGGTGACAACCTTCTGCGCCCCAGGACCGTCCGGGGTAGCTGACCAAAAGACCACAAAACCGTCTCCCGAAAGCCGTCTCCCGAAACGCGTGATGGTGCGAATCGTGAGGGGGCTTTTGAGACGGTTTCGTCGTGGGAATCGCAGAGTGTGCTGCAAGAAGCCCATTCGACTCGGAAACGCCAAGTCTACTTCGAGGCGGCCGTGACCGTCAGCCGCTTGCGACCTTGGG
>JAGVEK010000347.1 GCA_020058315.1 Candidatus Zixiibacteriota bacterium | reverse complement strand
CGGCTATAATTCGAGCTACTCAGATCTCCTGAGGGCCATCGGTGAAGGTGATTTCAATCGGATACCTTCGATTGCATCACGACTCCTTGAGGAACTGTTTGAGTCAATTAGCATGTCGCTGAGGTGTAAAGTAATCCGAAATGACGGCGATAAATACACTCTTGGGGATTTGACTCCGGGAATTGAGGAGCGTTGCTCCAAATATAGTGCGATAAGCGCGGGGCTCACTAATCTGGGAAAGGTTCAATATATGCGTAACCTCGTCGGTGCACATTCGACCCACTGGGCAGAGGGCTTCACTGACGCCGAGGCAAACGAATTTGGGCTTGCCGTGCGAACGGTGTACGAACTCCTGGTCTGTCAAGTGTGTAATACGCCATTGCGGGTTAAGAAGCAAGGCGTTGTAGCCTGTCGATGCGGATTGCTGCAGGCAGCTTGATTGTCTATACAGTACGAATCGTAGTACCGGCGTCGATGTGTTCCGGTTAGTTTTTGATTGACGAAGATTCAGCTTCGGTTACTCCCAATAAATCTCTCTTACGCCCTTAGATTCAAGAATCGAGTAAAAGTCCGCTATGACAGTCCTATTACCTCGTTTTGCGCATGAGGTGAAGATGGTGCGCTGAGCGGCCCGAGACAGACCCACGAAAAAGGTGGCAGTCGACTCCTCTGGGTTTCGAGAGTGTGCCCACCACTGGTCACCGTCTAGGCCGAGAAAGAACACGGTGTGATACTCAAGGCTCTTGCTCCGGTGCACCGTCATCAGTGAAACGGCATTTGCGGATTCATATCTTTCAGCAGCATCCTTCCATGAGTTTGACGAGTCGGCGACTGTGCCGAGTCGTGTTGCGAATGCGCTTACGAAAAGCTGGGTTTCTTTGGCTTGCTGATGGCCCGTTAGTTCTCGTCGAACGTTGTCGAGGCCAACGAATTCTAGGATCTTGTGTGCAACTTGTGGTGCCGCAGTGGCTGTTGGGATGTTATCGCCAAGCCAGCCGCGCAAGGTGCGGATAAAAGTACTCAGCTCATCGATTGCTACCCGTGATGTTGGCACGTCAGATGAGCTGGCTCCTCGAAGTCTAGTCATCTGGTCGCAAACTTCCAACCAGATCGTCGGCTGCCCTCCCGCGGCCGCCAGGCGCAATATGCCTAGGAAGAACTGGGCCACGCGGTCTTTGAGGAGATCCTGCAGTCGAACCTCGCCGACAAGTGCGTCGTCGTTGCGGATTCGGATGCCGTGGCGACTAAGGGCATGGCCAAACAGGTCTTCGAAGAGGGCTGGCTTCTGTCGTACCACTAGTACATAGTCTGCGGGAGTTCTTTCTGAAGTTGCCGAATCTGCGGCAATCCAGTCGGCGATAATCGTGGCCTCCCGCTCCTCGCTTGGGAACGCCCATAGCTGGATGGGGTTGTCGACAATATCGGCAGCAACCTTCGATACCGCGCGAGCGACGCCGGGGTCGAGGCGATTGGCCACTGCGTGCTGAAAATCGACAAGGGCAGGTGAAGAGCGGAAATTCCATGTGAGGTCGAACGTATCTGCGTCAAAATCGGCAGCGAATTCAGCGAAAGAATCCTCCAGGGCGCCGGCCCAGCCCATTATTCGTTGTTTGCGATCCCCGACAGCTGTCACCACTGAGCCGTCGCCGAATACAGATCTAAGAAACGAAAATTGTGCGTATGTTGTATCCTGAAACTCGTCGACGAACACGAATGGGTAGGTCAGAGTCAAGCTGCGGCTGAGATGAGGTGTTGTCCGCACCAGCAGCTCAGCGAGCCGGTTCAGCATCGTAAAATCAACATTTTGCGGGCTGCCTTTCAGATAGCGTAGTTTCCACCACTCAAGGGCTGCGTAACCGGCTGGATCAGCAATCGAGTTCGCTGACAGCGCCGGCAGCTCGTACGATCCCACGACCTCTGATACGAAGTTTCCGCGCGGAAGGGCGAAGAGCCCCGGACGTAGTGCGGGATCAGCCGTTGCTGATAAATTGTCCAAGAAATCGCGCTGTTCCGCAGGTGACGGGAAATTGAGCTCGTAGTCGCCGCGCATCACCCAATCGGTCGGCAATGTGGCACGGAAACGATCGACGAGGTTCTTGGTGAATGCATCAAACGTCATCGAGACGAATCGGGATGCGTGGTCTGGCAGTCGGCTCTGTACTCGATGGGCGAGGTTGGCGGCGGCGGCGCGTTTGAATGAGATTGCAAGTATTCGCTGCGGCGCAGGGCACAAGCCGGTCTGCAGAAGGTAGGCAGCTCGCTGCGCTAGAAATTCGGTCTTCCCTGCGCCGGGACCTGCTATTACTGCGCTGCATCCTTCTGCACGCAATGCGTGCCATGCCGCAGGTTCAAGCCCCTCAACGTCTATTGGTTGCCATGACTCTGGGGCCACCAATGCGCGTGATTTGTTGGGCGGAGCTGCTACTCGTGAGCTTTCCGCAGCCTCGGTCACGGTACGATCTCCTTCGCGATGCAGTCGATCAGTGCCTTCAGCGGCTCGGGCGGGTTCTTAAGTTCCTGGGTAGACATCTTGCTAAGTACCCGCAAATGCGTGCTGGGTTTGGAGCGGCTAAGGAAGTGGTATCGGTACCAGCGAAGTTGCTCTTGTCGTTTATCGAGTAGGTCTTGGTTGGCGGGATTCCAATATCCATTTTTGGACCCTGCCACGCCTAGGACGGCTTTTGTTGCCTCATCTTGCCGCGGGCCTGACTTGCCAGGCTCTAGTTGTGTGTAGTTAATCCAGAATGTCCTCAACAACGCCATGTCCAGATCCAGCGGGGCCGAAAAGAATATGTTCCACTGACGAAGGTGGCGAAGCCATAGACCGATTTCTTTCGTGGTGAGGCCACTCTTGAGGTCAGTCAGCTCGTCGAAGCCGTCGATCCCCTCGAACGGGTCGATGTCAAGATCTAGGAGACCGCTACATACATCCCGTATGCGTCCCGGCCCGCCCCCATCGCGTCCAAGATCGAGATCGAGGAGTGTCGCGTGCGGAATCTCAAGGGCTGAGAGTAGCCGCCAGAAGTGCTTGGTATGCCTCCCGCCAAGGGGAACCATTGCCACGAACGACCGGTCGATCACTATTCCGCAGGCTTGTGCGATGAGAGGGATGACCAACTCTTCTGAGTCTCCCTCTCCGAGAACGACAAACCGCGCGAAGTAGAGCTCAGGATGGGCTCGAACCGCTTCGCGGATGTATTTTCCTTCGTCGGTGTCTTCGTCCGGCAGGAGTATCGGGCGGACCGTACTAGTATCACCGATCCGGAAGTAGCGGGCACGCTCAGGCTCAATACGCGCGAGGACGCTGGCCGAGTGGCTGGACATCAAGCCCTGGGCTCGCGAACCGGTGCACAGATCGAAAATCTGCTCGACGATGCGAGCAAGGTAGAAAGGTGCGAGGCTGTTTTCGGGCTCCTCAACTGCTAACAGAGTTAGGGCGGGTGGCTGGACAGAATCGATGTCGAATCTGTCATGATGGTCACCCGTGGCTAGCGCACTCTCAATGTCCAGCGCGGTGGCACTCAACGCAAGATGCAAGAGTGAGCGCTGTCCGTCGCTCAGAAATCGGGCTCGCCGCGGTTGTCCGGCCGGGCCTGGGGTGAACAATAGCTCAGCGTTTCTGACGATTTCGAATAGATCGCTGTCGATCGGCCGGAATGCTGGCACTGTGTCGCTGCCTCCCGAGTGCAGCTGTTGCCATCGTTCGGCCAGGGCATTCTCTACAATCCTGACAACTGGCTCTTTGTTGAAATTCTGCTCAAGCTCCGCCGCGGTCGTGGTGACGAGATCTCGAAGTGTTTCAGTCCACTGGCTAGCACGCCACAATCGACCCTTGAGGAACGCCGAGACCTGCTGGGCGCCATCACGAGAGGCTGGGACGTATATCATCTGTATGCGGCTTCGGTCAGCTGATGAAAGCGCGACCCATTGGTCTGCGTATTCGTCGTCGAAGGTGTATACAACCCTGCGTTCGGGGGTGATTGTGCCGTCGACCGTTCCGTCGTCGATCCAGCTAGCTTCCAGTACGATTCGACACTTCAGCTGCCCATCATGAGTCGCCGCCATCTGGTGAAAGAACTCTGGCACTGTCGCCGAGCCACTGCCGGACTCGTCGAGCTCGGGAAACGCGATGACTGTCTCGACGGTAAGAGATCGGTTGTCAGGCGCTTCGGTCTCTGTAGGAGGCACGTGAAAGTCATCGACGCGAACTTCTCTGTCACTGCTCGTAACACCAAACAGTCGTAGCATCGCTTCAAAGACGGCGGTCTTGCCGGAGCCGTTTGTGCCGATGAAGACGGTTAGTTCGGGGTCTAGCTCAACTTTCGTTGCGGTGGGGCCGAAGCACTGAAAGTTCCGTAGAGTGACGCTTTCTACGTACAAGTAGGTTCCTTTGCCGATTGGATAGCCGAGCAATTGGAGCGGAAGTAAGCGATCTGCTGAGCGAACTGCGATGTCGATCGGCTGATGAAGGTCTCGCTACGACTCCTGCCGCCGCTCGAGGACGGCACCGAGCTGGAACTTCTCAGCATCCATGGTCGTGCCTACTCTATCGGTTCGCTGTGGACGCATGCCAGCGACTACTCGGCCTCCGACTCACTGTCAGGCGATGTTTTTGCATCGTGTTGTACAACGGCTACATGCAGTCTTAAGCGCCGAGCATCAGCATGCAGTGATGAGTGAATCGTCTGGCTCGAAGGGGTTCTCTTCCCGAAAGTTGTCTTCTCGGTCTGAATGTCGGCGCCACCCCGGCCATGACGATGGCCGGATCGGACGCTTTGTCCTTACGCGGGAACGGTTGGGGCTACTCATAACAGGTCTTTGTAGTGACTTTCACCTGGGCCGACGCCGGTCACGACGTCCACCGCTAGCGGTAAACACCGACCTGGCCATCGTTGCAGGCACGTCCGATCCGGCGTCGACACTCGCACCACGACGCACAGCTACGCCGTCGTCGAAGGCCTCAGCGGCCGGATAGTCGACCAGGCAAATATTTCCGATCTCCCACCACCGGGCCTGCCCGCGCTCAGACGCGGGTCGGGCGGCGGACCAACGGCGACATCGACACGGTGCTGATCGCTGCCGAGTGCACCGGCAGCTGCGAAAATCGTTCATCGCTATCGCCCTAATCGGCACCGGGCTCGATCCGGAGACGGAGGCGGCCCAACCGAACTTCGGGCCGCACTGACTGACAACGTCACCACCCCTCGAATCCACACCGTAAGAAGCTCTTCCATGCCATAGCGCCGACACCGTAACCCCCCTCACCGGGCGAAACCGGGGTGCGTTCACCCGGGGGCTTGTGTGGCCGTGCTCAGCAATGGGCCAATTTCGGTTGGGCCGCCGTCGGGCGGGAAGCTCGGCCGGACCGGGACCGAACATCTCATCGGGTGG
>JAGVEK010000239.1 GCA_020058315.1 Candidatus Zixiibacteriota bacterium | reverse complement strand
TGGGAGGACCTGCCCCAGGAACTGGGGTTCGGGTCCGGCATGACCTGCTGGCGGCGTCTCCGGGACTGGCAGGCAGCCGGGGTGTTCGAGGCCCTGCACACCACGATGCTCGCCCACTGCCACCGCGCGGGCTTGATCGACTTCGACCGCGTCATTCCCGACGGCTCGCACGTGCGGGCCAAAAAAAGGGGTGCCGATACCGGTCCCAGCCCGGTCGACCGCCGCAAAACCGGAGCGAAACACCACATCCTGACCTGCGGCAACGGCCTCCCGCTCGCAATCGTGCAGTCAGCGGCCAACGTCAACGATCACCTCGTGCTACCCGAGCTACTCGACCGAGTACGGCCGCTATGCGGACGCCCCGGCCGACCACGCGCGAAGATCACGACCCTGATCGCGGACAAGGGCTACGACTACCCCCGGGTCTACAACGAACTCGAACAACGACGGGTCACCGGCTACATCCCACGCCGCGGTACCCGCGACAAGGTGCCCGCCGGCCGCTGGATCGTCGAGCAAACACTGGCCTTGCTGCACCAGTATCGGCGTTTGGCCATCCGTTGGGAACGCCGCACCGACATCCATCAGGGATTTCTCGACCTCGCTGCTGCGCTGATCTGCTGGCGACGACTCAGCAATCGAACGTATTAGGAGCTCTATACGGATGTACTCTTCAATCGTCGAACAGAATATCCCAGTGGTTATATCTTCGAGCCCGGCGACACAGCCAAGATCGACAACTTTGGGAATATTTACGCCGGGCGCGCTCCTGACTTCGATATTGGTGGCATCGGTGAGCTACTGCTGTCTGCGACCCCTGGACGGGCTGCCGTTCTCGGCAGGCTATGGCGGTCAGGTAAGGCATTCAATAACATACCGCTGCCCTCGGCTCCCAGCGGTTCGCCGGGCGTCTCGACACTCGGTGGCTCCGATTTTGATCGGTATCTGAAGGATCGGCACGGGGACTTCCCTGAACTGTACCCGAGGCGACCACTCCCACCTGTTGCCAGTCGGCCGTTCTCGCCTAATGTCCCCGATGCCGTGAAGAGTGGATATGATAGGTTGGCCGGTCTATCAGAAGAAGAATTCGCATCGCGTTATCTGATAGATGATAGCAACCCCGACAGGCCAAAATGGGCGTGGCCATCTGACCCCTTCGGGCGGGCAAAAGATGCGTCCGGGAATTTGATGATCACCAATGATAACTATCTGTTGGCTCCGGGGAAGACGATCGATCGATTCGGCCCGCCTGGAGGAAAGTTCCTCGGCGAGGATGGATCACCATTTGCGAATTGTGCACTTCCGCCAGATTCTGCGGGAGCAGGCTATTGTCGGTACGAGGTGACTGACAAGCCATTGCCGGCTGGATGGCGGATCGAGGAATCGGTCATTGCCCCAGGATTCGGGCAACCGGGCGGGGCGAAACAGTATCGAATACTTGATAGCAACGGTGATTCGAAGACGGTAACCGATCTACTCGATCCATCTGTCGGAGTACTCAGGGACGTCTCCTAGTGTTTCAGTGATAGGGTAAATGTATGTACGAAAAGTATGATTTCGGTGTCTTTCAGCGCACTGCCGACTATCTCCGTGAGTGGCAGCATATGTTGCTCGATCTGGGTGTGGAACCTAGTATCCATCCATGCGTCAACGAGGATGGGGTACTGTTTGTCGAAGATATCGGCACAGATGTATCGGGGATTCTCGGACTTAATTACGGATTATCGTTCGGAGATGATCTGTTCAGAACCGTGTCGGTGAATGATCGACAGTTCTTGGAAGTTTCCGGCCCGAAATTTTCTCGCTTGGAAGTTGCCAGTCGTTATATCGTCATGTATGCAGTGGATCTCGTGCGCGTTCGTCTCGGGCTGATGTCGGTCAAGGGATCTCTCAACGCTCTCGGAGTAGATGGCCGAGTTACTGTGGACGAAAGTTTGCGTCAGCTGACATTGAATTCTGATTTTGCTGTTTACAGCTTTACCGATCTGCATGCAGCTGCTTCGATCAGTCATATCATGTGTATGAACGACGCAGAATTGGACACACTGCTCGCCGCGGGCCTTGCGGAAGCAATTCGCGCATCCAAATAGTATTCGGCTACATGCTGTGTGTAGGTTATGTGCACGCCTATTAATTGCTTCTCATTGAATTCGTCAATAAGGTTACGATGGTAGCCGAAATCAGACTGCGCTGATTTATAGAAAGGAATCGGATAATGTCAAAACTTGTTCGTATCGCGGTGAATTCCAATTCCGAATGGACGACCATTCGGGTGCCTCGGCAGGCTCGGCCGGTTCGGGCGCGGCGTGCCGGCGGCGTGGTTATCGGCATGCCGCCGGGCTCTGAACCTACTTCTGAGGTCGTTGTTTACAGCACGTACTGGGAGGTTCCGGGCAACGCGCTGGCAGGCGAGGAGACCTATCTGATTCGCCGGGGGGTTCTGCCCGACCGTGCGGCCGGCCACCCCAGTGAGCCGCCGCTCGAGGAGGTCAGTGAGTCCGGGATGTCCGGTGCCACTGCGTTTTTCGCGGAAGACTCTGAGTTCTTCTGGATCTATCGCGACTTGTTCCAGTCCGGTGGTGGCTACCCGCCGAACCAAGCCTGATCGATCGGCATCTCGACAGGTTTCGCTACGGAACCGATGCGCACTGGCGCCCAGTGCTCGGCCCGCACCCCTGAACTGGGGTGCGGGCCGTTTTGTCGTTTCCGCGGCTCCTGCCGATGGCGGATCCTATGGAACCTCCTCGGGAATCGGTTGCCCAGGCCGCGGTTGTGAGATTCTCGGCGACCTGGAATCTACCGAGCTGGTCTGGGTCATTCTCTGGCCAGTTTGATGTATTAGCATCATCAGATGTGATGCTATGATGACGGTATGCGAACCACGGTAACCCTTGACCCCGATGTCGCAGCACTGATTGCGAAGCGGATGCGCGAGACGGGCGTCTCCTTCAAGAAGGCGCTCAACGATGCTGTTCGCGCGACTCTGTCGTCACGACCCACGCGCACCGAGGTTCGGTTGCCGACGAGGGCGCTGGGTGCGCCGACGGTTGACCTGGACAAGGCGCTACAGCTCGCGGCCTCGCTCGAGGACGAAGAGATCGTGCGCAAGTTGGAGATGCGTAAGTGAAGGTTGTCGACCTGAATGTGCTGTTGTACTCGGTCAATGCCGACTCACCGCATCACGCTGATGCGCATGGATGGCTGACGAAGGCACTCAACGGTGAGGAACCGATCGGCTTTTGCTGGGCGGTCATGCTGGGATATGTCCGGATCAGCACAAATCCGCGGATTTTCCCCCATGCCGCGTCCTCGGTCGAGGCTATCGCCGACGTCCGGACCTGGCTCAGTAGCGAGGTGGCGGTGGTTGTCGGCCCGGGCACTGGGCATCTGGAGCTGCTCGACGGCATCCTGCAAAAGTGTGGGACGGCCGGAAACCTCGTGACCGACAGCCATATTGCCGCTCTTGCGGTCGAGTTGGGTGCGGAGGTTGCGACATTCGACAACGACTTCCACCGATTCGATGGCGTGCGCGTATTCCGGCCTGCGGGGTAGCCGACTGGAAACGGCACCCTGTGTTCG